>NZ_JBVATB010000002.1:0-260148 GCF_057814295.1 Domibacillus sp. F004 | reverse complement strand
CTGCTCCACTTGTCGCTGTTGATGGGATGGAAATCAATCCATTCCCATCTACTGTGGCTAATCCTGTTGAACTACTTACATACTTCGTTCCATCCGTTCCAGATGTCACATCTTTTGTACTTCCATCGGACATAGTAGCAATTACTGATAACCGCTGTGTCTTTCCTACTATAACTGATGTATTAGAAGGCGTTATTGAAAGACTAGTTATCTGCGGTGCACCATTAACCGTTATTACACTCTGTGTTGTTTTCCCATTATTACTTGCTTTAATTGTTACTGTACCGCTACTTGCATTTGAAGGAATGCTTATTAAACCATTACTATCAATCAATGCCTTTTTCGTATCTGATGAGGTATATTCAGTCCCTTCTGACCCTGATGTTACATCTTTCGAAGATCCATCTGACATAGTTGCTCTTACACTTAATTGAATTGCTTCACCGTAATTTATTGTTGCATCCTTTGGAGTCATACTAATACTATTTACAATAGGTGGGTCAGTGACTGTTATCATTGATTCACCTTGTATACCATTATAATCTACCTTAATTATTACATCCCCCTTTATTGCATGTGAAGGGATTTGAATAAAACCATTTTCATCTATAATGACCTTTGAAGTATCTAAGCTTGTATACTCAATTCCAGAGACACCTGCTGTAACGTCTTTTGTTGTCCCATCTAATAAGTTTGCTAGAACATTTAATTGTTTTGTCTGACCAGGTGCCATATTTATTTTCAATGGATTTATTTTAAGAAAACTTTCATTTACTTCACCTGTTGATATCTTCACCTCAATCTGTTGATATAATCCACTGTTAGCCGCTTGAATATATACAATTCCTGGACTTGCATTAGATGCCACTTTAATTAAACCATTTTGATCAACAGTGACAACTGAAGGATTTGAACTGGTATAATAAGTGCCAGTTGATCCAAGTGTGATATCCTTCTTTGAGGAATCGGACATATTTAGAGTTGTTTTTAATTGATAACTCGCTCCCGGATCAATAGTAACGGATTTTTGATCTAATTCTATACTAAAAGGCGAAGCAGGTGGAATTGTAATGATTCCTCTCACAGTAAAGTAAAAAGGGTCAAAATTTATTGTATCTCCTTTATACCCTAAGTTACCGTCCAAAATAGATTTGTCATTGTCTTTAATATCACGGATATTCAAAGATCGAAGCTTCCATGTTCCTAATTCGTCATATTTATCTATTGGAATATTACTCTCAAATTCTCCTGTAGTCTGGTTCCGACTGAAGTAAATATTAAATGACTTTCCACTTGGCTTGTAAATGTTTCCACCCAAATATTTAACACCCGACAAGTTATCACTGACATTTGCGGTTAACTTAATGATTGCACTATTGCTAGTTGTTTTTTCCAATGTGATTCCTAAACTTTCTAAAGATGGACCAAGTAAATCAGGTGTGGTACCCATAACAGTAAATTTACAGTTACTAAAGTCTAATTTCCGTACATTAGTACTATTACTAGAAAGGTCATAATAAGTGGAATAATTATCAGATGAATCTTTTAAATGTACTCTGTAAAGTTTCCACTCTCCTAATTCATCATATTGGTCAATATTAATAGTCCCCTCAAACTTTCCAATAGACTGGTTATATGACAAGGAAAAATATTCACTATTCCCACTTGGTTTCCTAAAATACCCATACGCTGAAGATATTCCAGATAAATCATCGGAAATATCCGCAGTAATTTTTATATTTTCTCCAGAATTCGCTTGTTGAGTGGATACAATAATTGAGTTCAATTCTGGTGGTGTAGTGTCTTCTTTTTGTAAAACACCAGATACATTAAAACTAAACTGACTAAAATCTATTGATGAATTGCTAGTATTTATATATGAGGAATTATCCTTATTATCAGTTAGAGAAATAGAATATAACTTCCAACTACCAGCTTCATCATACTTAGATATAGAGATTGTTCCTTCATATTTATTAGTGGACGGATTTAAAGATAGGTATGCAGATGAACTAGCTCCACTAGGTTTTAAATATGTAACAGAAACTCTATTTACACCGGATAAATCATCAGAAATATCAGCAATCAACTTCACTAAATTTTCAGGAGATGCCTCTGAAGTAGAGATTGAAAAACTGTTTAACTTCGGAGGAGTTGTATCTGGTGTTGGATCTGTGATAATAACCTCTGTATTCGCTGCTACAAGTAATGGTGAAATACTGAGCATTAAAGCAATAGAAACAATAATTACCCTTTTAAACATCTTAATAATTTCTTTCAACTTTTTACCCTCCTTTTATATAAGCTTTTATTCGAGCTATTTTTACCTATAAAAGAACAAATGACTAGCCAATTGTTTTGAGGCCATTCGGTAACCCGGCTGTCATAGTTATTAAAACCGTAGATCCGTGGCTTTGCGACTCCATCTTTCGAAAGGATTGCCTTTATCGAGTTTAAGAAATCACAGGCCTTTATATCTATTAAATATTATAGTAACACAGTAAAAATAGTAAATATACAGTACTTTACTTTTGGTTTAAATGTCACACTTTCATTTCCGGTTTCACCTAGAGAAGTAGTAGAGTAAGAAGCTGATTTCAAATAAGGTAGCCATCGCTATCTCCTTTACCTTCAGTTACTCCTCATCAAATCGTACATGAAGTTTTCCCTCATACGGCTTTTCGACGTCTTCTTTCCTTGGCTTTACCGTACCTCACTAACTAATTTCATACCTCAATCAGTTACTTGGATTACAGAAATTACGTCTTGTATGTTTCTATTAGCTTAGTCTAACCCACTTATCTTCGCTCTCATCTTTTGAGATATTGCTAGAGCAGCCACATCATCTCCAGCTTTATTAATCCGTAAACCACTAGAAAGTTTTTCAGAAGATTTAATTCCCTGATTAGAGGCTTGCGAAAGACGGTAGTATGTGTTTAAGTCAGCAATATTATGATTGATCCGTAGGCTAGGAACTTCCACATAAGTTTTCTAAAAAAAGAGACCTTAGAAAACTAAGGTCTCTTTCATTTAAGCGGCTAAAATTAACGTAATAATTGAAGCACACCTTGTGGTTGTTGGTTAGCTTGTGCAAGCATAGCTTGAGCAGCTTGAGAAAGAATCGAATTCTTAGTTTGGTTCATCATTTCTTTCGCCATGTCAACGTCACGGATACGAGATTCCGCAGCAGTTAGGTTTTCAGATGATGTACCTAAGTTGTTGATTGTGTGTTCTAAACGGTTTTGAACAGCACCTAGTTTACCACGTTCTGATGAAACATTAGCGATTGCTTTATCAATGATTTCGATAGATTTTGAAGCATCTTCTTTATTAGAAATGTTCAAAGCAGCCTCAGCCTTGATATCATTTGTACCGTTTGTTACTGCGTTAGAAGCAGTAAATCCAGCTTGCCCGGCATTACCAGTGATACCAATTGCAGCTGAACGCATATCATTGATAGTTAAAGACATGCTTTGACCTGTATTAGCACCAATTTGGAATTTAGTGCTGTAACCCGAGCCTTGTGCACCCGGTCCTACTACTTGAGCAACGTTTCCTACTGTTTCAGCACCACCACTACCTATAGCTGCTAATGGTCCACCTGTACCATCTGTTAATACGATATCTTTACCAGTCTCAGATATAAATTGGATTTCATTATCTTTTGATAATGATGCTGTTACTTTATCTGAAATACCTGATTCTTGTAACGCAGCATTTAAGTCTTTAACTAGATCTTCCATAGCAGCTTTTGCTACGTTCGTATCTGTATTATTAGTGTCATACGTTTTACCTTCTTTTAAAGTAACTGTTACAGCACTTTCGCTACCAACAGTAACTTTAAAAGTTGAATCAGCTGCAACTGTAGTGTCAGCACCATCTAATGCATTTGTGAATTTGATACCATGACGTTCTACTGTTGTAGGATCACCTTTGACTTCTCCAACAGCATTAGCAGTAGCTGCATCGACATATCCGAGCATTGCTGCTGCCTCATCATCACCTGCACCTATAGTTAATTCTAATGTGCTAGTAGCGCCTTGTGATTTAGCTTCAAAAGTAATAGCAGCACCAGACGCATCTACTGTTACTAAATCAGAGAGTTTAACCCCGCCAGATGTAACTTCTCCTAATGCAGTTGCAAAATCTGCTTTGGTAGTAGCAGTATGGTCTTTATTAAGTAACGAAGATAAGTCAAATGTCTTTCCATCTACAGTAATTGAAGCTGTTTGTCCAGTTGTGTCAGCACCAGCATACGCTGTTGCTCCTGCAATTTCCGCGCTAGTGGCTTTAGTAATTTTATCTCCCGCATTAGAGCCCACTCCACCATTTAATAACTTTTGTGTATTAAACTCAGTAGTATTACCAATACGATTAACTTCAGATGTTAATTGGTTTAACTCATCTTGCATAGCTGTACGGTCAGCATCGGTTGCAGTTCCGTTAGCTGATTGGTTTGATAGTTCACGCATACGTTGAAGAATGTCATGAGTCTCGTTCAATGCACCTTCAGCAGTTGAAATCAAAGAAATCCCATCTTGCGCATTTTTCGAAGCCTGATCTAAACCACGAATTTGCCCACGCATTTTTTCAGAGATTGCTAGACCTGCTGCGTCATCTCCAGCTTTGTTAATACGAAGACCTGAAGATAATTTCTCCATTGAATCGCCTTGTGCCTTGTTTGCGTTACCAAACTGACGATACGTGTTAAGTGCTGCGATATTATGATTGATAATCATTGTGTAGTTCCTCCTTGAGTTTGGCTGTTCACTTCCTTGTGAACAGTGTTGAATTGATAGCAAAATATTAGGTCGGCCGCCCTGTTTCTCTTGCTTCCATAGTTTATATCGGGGTTGTTTCGGGAATGTTTAATAGTTTTGGTAAAATTTTTTGTCGGATTATCTACTTTTTTACGGAATAGTGAACGGGGTCCGATATTTCGTTTGAATGTGGCGCTTTGGAGGAGTATTTTCTGTGTCCTTGATCCGGTTTTACAAGAAAGAGTTTACTTGTGTCTTGTCTGTTTTCATAGATGAATTGAGAGAATTCAAAGGCAATACCGTTGTGTATCATACGAGCAATCAAGAATTTATTATCAACGTGCGAAAACGGAAGTTCAGCTGAGTAATTTTCTGTTTGCATACAAACATCCCGTTGACATAATCGTGAACGGGATGTTTTTGTTTGATTCACGATGATTTTGAGGGGTTCGCTCACAAGTTTCTATTATCTTAGCAACTGTAAAATACTTTGTGGTGCTTGATTGGCTTGTACCATCATGGCCATGGAGGCTTGGGCAAGGATGGATGCTTTGACTTGGTTTATCGTTTCTTTCGCCATGTCGGCGTCTCTGATTCTTGATTCGGCTACGGTGAGGTTTTCATCTGCGGTGTTTAAGTTGTTAATGGTGTGTTCGAGCCGGTTGCTGTAGGCGCCGAATTTAGATCTTTGTGATGAGACTTTTTGGATGGCTTCGTCGAAAATGGTGATGGCGGCTGATGCTTTGTCGGCCGTTGTGACATTGACGGGCCCACGGGCTGATGTGATGCCGAGTGCGCGGGCGCGCATATCGGCCATTTCAATGATCATCGTCTGACGGGCGTTCGCTCCAACCTGGATGCGGAACGATGTTTTTGAACCGTCGAGCAGGTTCATCGTATTGAACTGGGTCGTGCTGCCGATGCGGGTAATTTCCTCGGTGAGCTGATTGATTTCCTTTTGGATGGCTTGACGGTCGGTGTCGGTGTTTGTGTCGCTTGTGGCTTGGACGGATAGTTCGCGCATTTTCTGGAGGATCGCGTGTGTTTCGTTCAATGCGCCTTCTCCGGTCTGGATCATGGAAATCGCGTCCTGCGCGTTGCGGGATGCCTGGTTCAGTCCACGGATTTGTGCACGCATTTTTTCCGAAATGGCAAGGCCGGCCGAATCGTCCGCGGCGCGGTTAATACGCAGACCGGATGAGAGCCGCTCCATCGCGGTAGCTTGTTGCTTTAATGCTGAATTATACATGCGATGCGCGTCTAGTGCCATAGTATTGTGGTGGATTCTTATATAGATTCTCCTTTCTTTCAAGGTTCCTTATCTATTATATGGACTAGATTAGAATCTATTCCGAAAGATCCGCTCACAATCACTGGGATTCGCACCTATTCTAGCACATTCGCTCACAACGACCGAAACTCGCACCTATTTCCACAAATTCGCACACAATGACTAAGATTCGCACCTATTTCGGCAAATCCGCTCACAACCACTAGAATCCGCACCTATTCCAGCAAATTCGCTCACAACCACTAGAATCCGCACCTATTTCACCAAATCCGCTCATAACTAGACTCATCCATCCCCATCTCCACAAAAAAACTCCCATCCGATTTTATTTCGGTGGGAGTTTGAGCAGTCCGGCGAGGTTTTCGACGCCGGCTGAGGCGGATTTGTTTTCGTCTCCGATTTGGAGGTAAATTTCTTTTCGGTGGATATCGACGTGTTTCGGCGCATCGATGCCGATTTTGATTTGGTCGCCGGATACGGAGACGATGGTAATCTCGATGTCGTCTCCGATCATAAGGGCTTCGCCTGGTTTACGTGTGAGAACGAGCATCGCTTATCCCTCCTTCATGGCGCCGTTTGGAAACAAAGCGTGGCGTGTTTCGTACGCGGTGCCGGTTAAGATGACTTGGCGTCCGGTCTGGTTTTGTTTGTTAATGACGATCGGTGCCTGCAAGTTAGCGGTTGTCTGTTCAAATGGATCTCGAACGGTCAGGATCGCTAAAAGGGTAACGTCTTCTTCTTTTTCAATCGCGAGTGCTTCAATGGAAGCATCGTCAATTTTAACATGGTAGTCCAGGAAAAACGAAAAGGGATCGGTGACAACAAAGCTTAGTTCCGGTGTGGTAACCGATTGAAGCGCGTAAAACACCGTATTTCCCGGGAAAGCGAGCAAAACGAATTGTTTCTCGTCTTCAAAGCCGGGCAATCCATTCGCAAATCGTAACACATCCGCTTCCTGAAGTTCTTTTTCCCCGTGGTATTTCGTTTGAATCTTCACACTCATCACCCTTTAAATCGTTTTATTCACAACTTGAAAATCAATGGACGGGTATTGCTTCATCTGAATCTTCACATTGCCTGGCTCATAGCTGATCATCGGCTTGTTCGCACGCGTATGATTTTCAACTCGTCTGGCCTGTGCGTCAATCCGAACGTCACCCGGTTCATAGTGAATCTTCACACTGCCGTGCGACGGTACCCATGTAAGGCCCGTTTCGTAGCTTCGGGTATTGCTTCTGGCCGCTTGCATAGCAATCGCATTGCCGCCTTTATGAATATCCGCAAGTTCGCGGCCTTCTGCAGCCCGGCGGCCGGTGCCTTCGAGCGCTTTTTGTCTGCCTTGTGATGCCGCCTCTTTAATGCGCTGAAAAATATGCTTTCGGTCCATGTCGGCCCACGCCTGCGTTTGATCAATCGAAAGTTTGCCCGGTGTCGTGGTAATGTTCATCTCTGCTTTCGGCTGACGAAGATCAACCGTCGCCCCGGGCTGCTCGATCGACTGGCGGCCCGGCGTTGTCGTCATACCAAGCTGCGCCTTCGTTGTCTGAATTTGAACGGTTGATATATTCATCTAGGAATCCTCCTTTTAACGGAGATAATCCATCAATGTAGGCTGAATAATGCGGGAACCGACAGAGAGGGCTGCTTTATGAACCGTTTCCTGCACGGTCAGCTCTGTGACGACTTTCTCAAAATCAACATCTTCATTTTCTGATAGAATGCGTGAAGCGATAACCGCCTGCTCGGCCATTCGGGATTCCATCAGTTCGATCCGGTTAAAGCGGGCCCCGATTTTCGCACGGGCGGTTGAATTGTCCGCAATGCGGGCATCCAGTTTATCAAGAAGGCCGCTCAACTGTGCCCCTGTTGATCCGTCACCTAATGCGGTGACGACTTCATCGACTGTTGAAAAAAGATCTTCAGAAAAGGCTTCGCCAGGGCTAATATTCACTTGAATGTAAACCCCTTTTGACAGTTCCAATTCCATTTTCCCTGCGTTATCTGAAACCGTTGTGCCAGCAGCGGTTACGTTGACAGGCTTTGTTGCCGTCGCGGATCCATTGAACAAATATTTATCACCGAACTTCGTGTTCGCAATTTCCACTAAATGTTCTTTCAGCTGCGCCACTTCTGCTTGTGCCGCTTTCCGCTGTTCGCCATCGTACGTGTCACTCGCCGTTTGCACGACGAGTTCGCGCATACGGTCAAGCGCGAGTTTTGCTTTATCAAGCGCGGAGTCGGAATTTTCGACCCAGTTATACGCTTCATTAAAATTACGCTGATACTGTTCCACTTCTGCGAGACTCCGGCGGTACGTCATCCCTTTCATCGCGACAACGGGATCATCTGATGGACGGGTAATTTTTTTCTGGCTGCCGACTTGTGTGTTTAATGTATCAAGCCGCGCAAGACTGGCCGTTAAGTTTTTCATCATGTTCGATGACAGCATCGATTGTGTAACGCGCATGTACTTTCAGCTCCTCCGTTTAACGGCCGGCTACACCCATGCCGTTAATAATTTTATCAAGCATTTCATCTACAATCGTAATCATTCGCGCCGCGCCGTTGTAGCCGTGCTGAAATTTAATCAAATTGGTCATTTCTTCATCGAGCGAGACAGACGAAACAGAATCGCGGTTCGTCTGAACAGCCCCGAGTAACACATTGACGTTCCGCTCCATCCGACTTGCCTGCTGGGAATCGACACCGAGCCGTCCGATCACGCCTTCATAAAAGGAGTTAAGGGAGCCTGTTTTAATCGGCAAATCACCCGGAATCGCATACGTATTCGTTGTTCCGAGCAGCTCAATCTCATTTCCCGGGTTCAGCAAATGGCTGCCGATATTCGCAAGGTTGAGCGCATTATTGCCATCGCCGATGTTCACTGAACCGTCCGCGTTTTTCGGAACAGCAGACGCTGCGACTTCGTTTGACGTGATGGCAGAAACACGAATGGATCCCGCTGCGCCCGCATAAACAGGCATGCCAGCGGCCGGGGTGTTGGTCTCGAAAATGTCTTTTCCGGGATTTCCTTCCGCATCATAACCTAGTTTATGAATGTCATTAAACAGTTGTTTTAACGAATAGGCAAACTTGTCCAGTTCATCAATCATATTTTGGTAGATGCCGACCGTCGCCTCTTCAAGCGTCGCCGCATTTCCATCTGTATCTTTTTTTCCTTTATAGCCATATGATTCAATTAAGCCGCGAATTTCGCCTTGAGCGAACGAAACAGCCCCATTGTTGCTGTCAACGAGCGAAACAGAGGTGACCGCTCCTGCTGTATCACCTTTGTCATGCGTAACAAGATGCATTTCGTCAATGCGGTTGCTGCCGGCGGGAACATCAGTCGTGACCGGCAAGCTTGCGCTAAAACTGAACTGCTTATATTCCGTTTTATTCATCAGTTCGATTTTGTTTCCCGCTGTGTCCACCATGCTGATTTTGAAAATACCTTCTGCCACCGGTAAATCATTGCCGCCGCTTTCTTCTGTCTCAATGGATAGACTCATATAGTGAGACAATTCATCCACAAGACGATCCCGTTCATCATACAGGTCATTCGGCAGGTAGCCATTCGGTTCAACTTCACTAATTTGTACATTCACGTCAAACAGTTTTTGAATTACCGAGTTCGCTGCACTGACCGTCACACCGATCTGGCTGCCAAAGTCATTTTTCACAGCGGTTAATGAATCGGACATGTAGTTAAAGGTGTCGGTGACCGATTGTAAACGCTCGAGCACAACGCCGCGTGCGCCTTCGTTTTCAGAAGAGCTGGCCAAATCTTCAAGTGACTGCCATAGCTCTGTCATCGTCGCCGCTAATCCTTCTTCTGTCGGTTCATTAATGATGTCTTCTACTTTCGTCAAGGCATCCGAACGGGCACTCCAGTAGCCAAGCTTCGTGTTTTCCGTCCGGTACTGCACATCAAGAAACGAGTCCCGAATGCGCTGAAGCGATCCTGCCTCTACCCCTGTTCCCATTTGACCGGGGATGTTCGGACGATTTAAGCCGACAGCAGGATACGGTGTTGTCGTTTGAAAGTTGACACGCTGCCGCGAAAACCCCGGTGTGTTTGCATTCGATATATTATGGCCGGTGACGTACAGGGCACTTTGCTGTGTAAACATGCCGCGTTTGGCGACTTCGAGTCCCATAAAAGTTGATCTCATGTTGTTCTTCCTTTCTTATGCTTTCGAGTCAAACAAAGGTCCGGATACAGGGCCTTCATTGTCTCCGTCCGCTGCATACGTGCCGGAATCAGGTGGTGACAGCAAATCGAGCTGCATGTGCACGAATTGAAGAGATTGCTCGACAAGCTGAATATTTAGTTCATTTACCTCTTTTAACTGTGTCAGCACATCCATCAGTTCAGCACACACCGCTTCTGCCCGAACTTGTTCTTCTTCTGGCAATGACGGCAGCCGCTCGCTGACGGTTTCATCCGATTCACTCACACGACGCTTTTCTAAAATCGTGATCGCGCCAACATGCTTCTGTTCTTCGCGGACAATCCGGTTTAACTCGTCCATGTCCCCTTTTTTGACGGCATCGGTTTTTAACTGCGCCAGCTGCAAAAGACTTTTATGAAGCGCCAGCTGCTTTTCAAGCGTGTCTACAAGCATGACAAGGAGCCCTCCTTATGTGTATAGGTTAATGAGCAGCCCTTGGATTTCGCCCACTTTATTCAAAAGATCAAGATGTGTTTTTTCTTTGTTCAGAACGTCGTTTGCAAGCTGCGTCAGCCGGCTGTCGACTTCTTTGACGATTTTGTACACTTTCGTCCGGCCGCGCCGGTTGAAGCCGCGCTGTTCTTCCAATTGAAGGCCGCTGTTCACTGCTTCCTCCAGAAATTCTTTGACCATTTTTTTATATTTACGCAAGTCGTCAATTGTCCGGTGTTCGGCTAATTTTTCCCCTTGCGTTTCAATGTCTTTCATCATGCCAGTCATTTTTTCAAGCGCTACATTTTGACGTTTCGTCGAAATAACATCCGTGAAGGACACCGATGCTTTTGCTGTTTCTTCTTTACGCTCCGTCCGGTTGAGCGCGGCTTTTCCTACGCGATTCACTTCCATTGCCGTTCACCTCAAATGTTATTGAAGAAGCTGAAGAATGCCTTGCGGAAGCTGATTCGCCTGAGCGAGCATTGCTTGACCAGCTTGATTCAAAATATTATTCCGTGTAAACTGTGTCATCTCTTTCGCCATATCAAGGTCACGGATGCGTGATTCAGCGGCCGTTAAGTTTTCATTCGCTGTCTGCAGGTTTGTGACTGTATGTTCCAAACGGTTTTGGATTGCGCCAAGATTGCTGCGTTCAGATGAAACTGTTGCAATCGCAATGTCGATTAAGTCAATAGAGCTAGAGGCTAAGGCATGTGTACTCACATCAATTGAATTTACCCCAAGCTCTGTGGACGTCATTGTAGCGATCGTCAAGTTTAACATTTGGCCTTCATTTGCCCCTATTTGAAAATCAAAACCGGCCGTTTCGCTTCCGTTTAGCAGTTCTTTATTATTAAACTGGGTTGTATTCGCAATGCGATCAATTTCTTCTATTAATTCATCGATCTCTGCTTTAATAGAGACCCGGTCAGATGCTTCTAGTGTATCATTTGCTGACTGTACGGAAAGTTCACGCATACGCTGTAAAATTTCATGCGTGGAGGAAAGGGCTCCCTCTGCCGTTTGAATAAGGGAAATCGCATCGAGCGAGTTGCGTTCAGCCATGTTCAGTCCACGTACTTGAGAACGCATCTTTTCAGAGATGGCAAGCCCTGCTGCGTCATCTGCAGCACGGTTAATACGGAGACCGGATGATAGTTTTTCAAGGCTCTTTGATGTGGCATTGTTCGTATTGTTCAAGTTTCGGTAAGCGTTTAATGCTTGAATGTTATGGTTAATTCTCATCGGTTATTTCCCCGTTTCCATTGTATTCGTTGGCCGCTCTTCTAAAAAGACGTTTTGTTCATACACGTTTTGTTTTCGTTTTACCGGTCTCGCCGGTGCGTTTTTTAATGCTTCATTCCAACTGTCTGACAACGTTTGAAACAGCTGCTCTGCATCATGAAGCGTTGCGGCGTCCTTTTTCACGTTCGCCTGCACGACGGTGTCGGCGATAAAATTATACACCTGGTCGAGCTGATCGGCGATGATACCCGCTTCGTAGTTCAGTCCAGCGCCAAGCCGGTTTACTATATCGTTAATTTTTTGCATCGAGCGGTTCGCTTCAACAAAGTTTTCTTCTTGTATAGACCGGGCTGCGTTTGCAAATTGCTCCAGCCCCGCTTCATATAATAAAGCCGTCAGTTGCTGCGGCGTTTTCTGGTAAACTATTTCTTTTGTGATCCATTCCATCGTTTCTCCACCTCACTTTATTGTATCGGCAAAATACGACAAAGTTTAATAGGCTGAATCCATTTCTTCGATTAAAATCAACATTTCAGCGATGACTGAATACAATTGTGGCGGAATGGAATCACCAAGGTCGATATCGAGCAATTCGGATAATAGTGAGGCGTCTTGTTCCATCGGGACGCCATGCTCGTTCGCCAGTTCAAGTATTTTCGCCGCAAGCGCGCCTTTCCCTTGTGCAACAACAGTCGGTGCATTTCCTTCTTCGTAGCGGATCACCGCAGCAGATGGCCCGTTCAGTTTACGGCGGTTTATCTGGTTGTAGTAGCTCATATGGTAAAATCAAATCCTTTCGCCGTTGACGTTTTTTCTCGTTTGGATGTTACTGCATCCTGTTCTTTCGTTTGAAATTCATTAAACTGAACGGAACCAACCCGATAGCCGATGTCAGCAAGACGCTCTTTTAACACAACGGTAAGCGGCTCCATTTTTTGCTGAAAATCCGGTTTATCATTTTGTACTTTAATAGACAGGTTTTTGTCAGCGGATGAGATCGTAATGCCGACCGGTCCTAGTTTTTTCGTGTCGAATAAAAAGTAGACAGAACAATTCTCCCAGTCTACTTGATTGCCTCCGTTTTTGGAACGGATAAAAACGTTCACGTTTTCAGACTGGCCGCCAAGTAAAAACGGCAAGGACATCATCATTGACTGCAAGCCGGGATCCGCTTTGCTTAACAGCTGCTGGCCCGTTAACGTGGTCATCATCTGTTCTGGTTTTCCATCTGCTGCTTGCTGATGCATCTGGCTTAAAAGGGCTTGCTTAACAGAAGGGAGCGTGTCTGCTTTTTCTCTTGAGGCGAGCGCTGCCGCCTGCTCCTGTTCGTACGTAAATCCAGCCGCGCGGACAAGTTCAAATGCGCTGCGAGCCGTCGGCGTGTCGTATAATCCAGCCATTGCACCGGCTAAAACGCGCGGTGCCGTTTCTGCGGTTTCCTGTGTGATCATATGCATGACGCGGGCATCGGCCGGTTTAAATGTTACTTTTTCAATGAGCGCTTTTACTTCTGCTGTCAGGCGGGCCGCTTGCTGCGTATCCCCTTTGGCGAGCAGTTTGCGTGCTTCCGCCAGCTGACCGGACGCTTGCATAAGCTGCTTTTCCGTTTTCATATCGGTATATAGCATAAAATCGCTTTTTAAAATAGCGTTATCAAGCGTTTTAATCGCTGTTTCGATGACCGGTTTGGCCGGCTTTGGCGCTTTTTGCGCGATCAACAGTTCCGTCGTTTGCAAATTACGTGTAATGTCCCGCTTGAATTGCTTAAAATCGATGGCGGACTGCGACATCTTTTCGGTCACTCGTGTGACGAGCACGTCTTTTGTCTGAGGCGGTACGTGCGCGAACAATTCATCCGGAATAACCGCGGTTTGTTGAGCCGGTGTCGGGATAAGCGGTTCGACCGCTTTCATGAGCTCGCCCCGTGCCGCCATTTCTTTGCCCGAAGCAAAAAGAGCTTCTGCTTTTTCAAACGACGGCTTCCATTCTGGCATGGTCTCTTTTATATAGGAAAGGACCCGTTCAAAGGACGGTTCTTTTTGAATCATTTGGGCGGCTTTTTGAGCAGGGCTCGTTTCTATTTGATCTGTTCCCGGGATCACAATGCTGGATGCCGGCAGAGCGGAAGACATTTTCGCGTTAGCCATTTCGGCTAAGTGAAACGCTTCAGCAAGCGGTTTAAGAACAGCTGTCCGATCTCCGGCAAACAATGCCCGAATCGCCTTCACGATATGTTGGACCGGTTCACCGCTTTTCATTTTTTGACTCATTTCGATGAAGAGGGGATTGTCCGGCTGCTGCTTTACTAATAGTTGTAAAGCCCCTTCTAATTTGTTTTTGGCTGTATTTAACAGCTTCTCTGTTTCTGCTATTGTGTCTTCTGCTGTATGCTGAGACGTTGAAACGAACTGTTTGATGAATGATTCGACCGCTTTCATCCGTTCTTTCGCCGCAGTCACTTCAGACGGGGCTGCAGACGTTTGTTGTTTTAATAATGTTTCAATCGTCTTCGCCAGTTCTTTTGCTTCAGCTGAGTCTAACGGCACAGATCCTTGCTGTTTGACTAGTGCCTCAATGGCTTTAACGAGTTCTTTTACGGCCGCTGCATCCGACCGGAGCGCCGGTATTTGTTCTTTCACAAGTGCTTCAATCGCTTTGACCCGTTCTTTTGATTGAGCGGATGCCACTTCTGCCATCCTATTTTTCGTTAAATCGATCGCTTCTTCCGTTCGGCCAAGCTGGAGTGCTTTTTCGATCGCCGCTTGTGTATTTTCAGGGAAAGAAAGACCAGATTGTTTCAGCCATTCCGCTGCTTCTTTGCCAAACGGCACGCCCGTGAGTGCAGCGTGAACCGCTTTTAGTTTCGCTTCATTCGGCATGATCCCTTTTTCAGCGAGCGCTTTAACGGTTGCCAGCTTTTCTGTTTCAGTGCCGGATGCCGTTTCCATAAACGACTGGACCGCTTGCGTCGCTTCTTTCGTAAGCGTAAAGCCCCGTTCTGAAAAGGCCGTTATTTCTGGCGGCTGCTTTCGTGCAGTCGGTATGTTCGCTCTATTTGAATGAGCGGTCTCTGCTGCCTGAATGGCACTTTCTCCTTGAACCGGGGCGGCGGCCGTTTGCATCGGCATAGCGTTTGGCTGAATTTTCATCATCGTGTCTCCTTCCCTTATTCTGTACATAAAGAAAGATCGCCCGGAATGTATCTTGGGCGACCCGGTTACTCCTGTCCGTAAAAGTTGAGCATTGCTTTCGCGGTGGCTTTCGCATCTACTTTATAAGTGCCATTTGCGACTTGCTCTTTCAGAAACGCGATTTTTTCACGGCGTTCAGCCAGTAGTCGTGTAGAGCCTTGCATTTCTTTCGCTGCTTTTGAAATTTCTAGTTTGTCACTCGCTGCTGCGCTGGCGGTTTTCGCCTCGTCCGCTTTTTTCAGCTGTTTCTGATACGGATTGATCCCTTGAATGCCGGGTGTTTGATTAATTTTCATCTCGTATCCCCGCTTTCCCTGTTTCTATGTGGTGCTCTTTATATCGGCAAGACTGTGTAAATGTTTAATGGGGATTTTTTCGTGGTTTTGCAGAAGGACATTTGGCAGAGGGCATCGAATAGTACCTGCAGTATGAATGAAAGGAGTTTTTATGTCAATCATTAAAAAGGTGGAAAAACCGTTGTATTTGCTGAAGCTGGAGGCTTTGCTGGGGAGGCTGCCGAATCATCATCCAAAGCGGGTAATTGTAGGTGAGGAGGCGGCAAAAGTAACAGCAGGATTTCGCGGCGAGCAGTCCATCGAATATTCGCTCAAAGAAGTACAACATCAAGTATCCATTTTCAACGATTTACGCCTTCAAAGTTCTTCAGGTTCATTCTTTCAATTGGATTTCCTCATCTTGACCCCTTATTTCATCGCTTTGATTGAATCCAAAAATTATATCGGTACTATTCATATTCAAACGGATCACCGGCAAATGATTCGAACGTTTGAGGGCAAAGAAACTGTTTTTCCGGATGCTATCTTGCAGTTGCGGAGGCAGACACGGCACTTAACCGACTGGATGCATGATCATTCTATTGTACCCATTCCAATTCCCTCGTTTGTGGGGATTGCTAACCCGACAACGCGTTTTGATGTTTCACCGCCGCACCCCGACTACTTGCACCGATTCATTCGAGCCATTGAACTTCCCGATACAACACATTCACTTTTGCAAAAAAACAAAACAGAATTTTTAAAAGCAGATCAGCTGCGAAAATTCGAACGGATGCTGTTGAAAAATCATGTGGTGTATGACCCCGATCTTTTAACTAAATTTAAAATAGATGAATCGTCGCTCTTAAAAGGAGTGCAATGTCCGAAGTGTACCCATTTCTCAATGAAACGGATGAGTCAAAGATGGCACTGTCCAGCGTGCGGTGTTTTTTCGAAAGATGCGCACATTCAAGCCATTCAGGATTACTCTTATTTGATCAAGCAAACGGCGTCGAGTGTTGAAATTGCCCGGTTTTTAATGCTAGATTCTAGATTTACAGCATACCGGATGCTCATATCGATGAATTTAAAGACTAGTGGTGGTCCAAAAAACCGAATTTATTATTTGAGATAAAAATGCGCACGTATTTTTGTGGATTCGCTCACATTCACAGAATCCCGCACCTATTTCAGCCGATCCGCACACATTCACAGAATCCCGCACCTATTTCAGCCGATTCGCTCACATTCACAGATTGTCGCACCTATTTCAGCCGATTCGCTCACATTCACAGAATCCCGCACCTATTTCAACAGATTCGCACACATTCACAGATTGCCGCACCTATTTCAACAGATTCGCTCACATTCACAGAATCCCGCACCTATTTCAGCGAATTCGCTCACATTCACAGAATCCCGCACCTATTTCAGCCGATTCGCACACATTCACAGAATCCCGCACCTATTTCAGCCGATTCGCACACATTCACAGAATCCCGCACCTATTTCAGCCGATTCGCACACATTCACAGAGTATCGCACCCATTTCAGCGAATTCGCTCACATTCACAGAATCCCGCACCTATTTCGGCCGATCCGCACACATTCACAGAATCCCGCACCTATTTCAGCCGATTCGCACACATTCAAGGAGTAACGCCCCTATTTCACTACATCTGCTCACAACCATCTCCCGCCAACAGCAAAAACCCGCCGTCTGACGGGTTTTAGTCTTTTTTCGTATAGTACGTTTGCTGGCTCGGTTCTTGTTTTGTCCGGCTAAATTCTTGTTCCCGTTCGTGAAGTTTCAAATCTTGATCAATTTCGCTAATGCATTTTGCACATAGCTTGCCTTTTTGAATAATCGCACCGCAGCGGTCGCACGGGTAACCTAAGTTTGGAAATTGAGCAGCTTGAAGACGTCCTTTTTTCACCCACCGTTGAATCATTTCTTCTGTTGCACCGGACACTTCCACAATCCGCTCCATCGTCGCAGCACGGTTTTCTCTTTTTCGTAAAAATGCATAGACTTCCTGGTACAATTCTTCTTCGGCGCGCGAGCATTTCGGACATACTTCACGAAATGCATTTTTTATATATAAATCTCCGCATCGCGGACAATCAATGACTTCATTCATGCCCTTCACCTCTTGTTTCTCTCAATTAGTTCTATTTTCATAGGGATTGACGAAATTGTCAAGAACCGCTTCGGGCGATCGTGATCGATTTAACCGATGATGCCCCTGCTTCCATCAATGCTTTTGCGACGAGCCGGATTGTCGCGCCTGTCGTATAAATATCATCAATAACGAGCACCGATTTGCCCTCTGCATGGCCAATCGGATAAAACGTCTGGTCCGCCGTGATCCGCTCCATACGCGATCTTTTGGCCTGCTTTTCCGATTCCAACCGGCTAATAAGCGGTACATGCCGAAGACCAGCTGCTTCGATAAGCGCTTCCGATTGATTAAACCGCCGTTCCGCAAGCCGCGTTGGCGGCAAAGGAACCGCACAAATCAGGTCACACGCCGCCGCCAATGCCATCCGCCGCACATCATCCGCAAAAATAGACGCCAGCACATAATCGCCGCGATACTTAAACCGGGCAATGATCGCCTGCATCGATTCGTTGTATACATAAAGGGATTGATTGCCCCTAAACGCACTCTCCCCCCATTCCTCACACTCCGAACAAATGCCGCTCACCTCCATTGGCCGCGAGCATAGGCGGCATGAAGGACCCGTTATTTTCACTAGCTTCTTCAAACACGCTGGACAAAGGAGAGGGGCTTTCGCGCCAAAAAAAGAGAGCCAACATTCCATTTCCGTCTCATTCTCACAAAGTAAGCACTGCTTCATCTATCAATGAGCCCCCTTTTTATTCCAAGTCTGTTCATCTCATTGATTTGCCCGATCGCTTTCATCATCGCATCTGTTTTTCCATAATGAAAAAAGAGGACATCACCTGTCGGAAAGTCGGCGCTGCGTCCCGCTCGGCCCGCTATTTGAACGAGCGCACTTTCTGTAAAGACCGCCTCTTCTGCACCAACCACGGCGACATCAATGCCCGGAAAGGTTACGCCGCGCTCAAGAATCGTCGTCGACAGCAATACTGGTATTTCCTGCCGGCGCATCGCTGCTACTTTTTCTTTTCGAAACGGATCACCTGCGTGAACACTTTCAATGCGCGGATCAATTTCTTTTAAGAGAGGCAATGCTTTCTCCATCGTGTCGATATGCGGATAAAAAAGAAGCAGGCGCTGCCCTTCTTTTACTTTCGCTTTTACCCACAAAAGAACATTCTTCGGTGCGATCGTTTTCTTCCAGTTGCCGCACCATTCTGTTTTCGGCACCGGAAGCGGATGACGATGATAGCGGGCTGGAATGAGTGTCGCCTCGCGTTTGCCCGTTTTTACTTCGGACTGCCATTCTGCATGCGGTGTAGCCGTTAAATAAATAAGAGCGGATTCAGGTTTTCTTGCTTTTTGAACAGCAAATTGCAGCGAGCGGTCAAATGTGTACGGATAAGCATCGACTTCATCTACAATTAAAACGTCGAATGCACGATAAAAGCGGTATAGCTGATGGGTAGTCGAAATGACGAGCGGACTGTATGTGTGGCGGTCGGGACTGCCGCCATACAATGTAGCAGGCGGTGTATGAGGAAAAACGGCTGTGAGACGCGGTGCGAGTTCGCGCACGACATCGGCTCTTGGCGCAGCAATGCAAACGCGTTTGCCGGCAGAAAGAGCAGATGCGATTCCTTGAAATAATACTTCTGTTTTGCCTGCTCCGGCTACTGCCCATACGAGATGTTCACGTAAATCGGATATGGCGCGTTCGACGTTAATAGACGCGGTCTTTTGACCGGCAGAAAGAGTGCCTGTCCAGTGCAACGTTCCTGCTTTTTCATGATGTTTAGGCGGTGGGCCAACCCATGTGTACAGAGTGGTGCAGGATGAGATTTTGCCCATTTCGATACAGTGGCGGCAGTATGTACATATGTTGCCGCATCGGGCACAAGGGTGGGAGGCAAAGTTCGTCGTGTTGTTGCAGCGGTTGCAGCGAGGCTGTCCGTTGTCGAAGTGAAGAGCCGGACGGGTGGCAATGTGTTTATCCGGAAGAGTCTTGCATTCTTCGTCAATGAGTTCTCTTCCAGAAAAAAAGAGAGCATCTTTCATATTTCACGTCCTTTCGCTATCAGTATACGTATTTTGCGGTTTTATGACAATCGTTATCATATTGTCATCTTAATTTAACATAGAGGGTAATTTTACATATGTTATAATTTAATTTGTCATATTTATAAAAAAGAAAGGGGAACCTATGCGAAAAATTGGAGGAAGTCTCGTCGTTTTCCTGCTTGTATTTACGTTTGTTTTACAAGTATCCGCACAGACTTTCAGAGATATTTCAACCCACTGGGCAAAACCAGAAATCGAATCCTTAACGGACGAAGGCGTCATCTTTGGATATGAGGATGGGACATTCCGTCCATATACACAAGTCACGAGAGGTCAGTTTTTGGCGTATCTTGTGCGCGCACTTGATTTACCGGCCGGCAGTTCGGCATTTCCGGATGTTCCTGCCAGCAGCAGCCTTTACAATGAAATTGCCGCTGCCAAAAAAGCCGGGCTTATTCTCGGAAATGCAGATGGACAGGCACTCCCCAACAACCCGATTACCCGTTCAGATGTCGCAGTTATGCTTGATCGGGCCATGCAGCTAAAAGGCAGCTATACGAAACGCGCACCTCTAACCTTTACAGATGCGGCTAAAATCGGAAAGTATGCATACGGGGCAGTGGAACGAATGACATTCTATGGTCTTATTTACGGCACAGCGGATAACAAATTTGAACCAGCAAAAATCGCGACGCGCGGTGAATCAGCCGTGTTCGTTCACCGTCTCATGTCAAAACTTGATCTGCTTGGCGGTTCAAAGGATCCCATTGAAATTCCGGAGCCTGCTGATAATCAAGAAGTGGTTATTCCCGTTAATAATACTCAATACGTAAAAGTGCGCATGAATACGCGCGGTATTCCGCTTACATACAATAAACGGACGACTGATTCACATATTTTATCAACTGATACACATTACTATTATCATATGGGGAATGCATCCAAGCCGCTTGGATCCTTGCAAGTCACACTTCGTCAACTCGATAATGGAGATACTTTTATTTTCACGAAGTTCCTTCATAATGGTGACAATACGTATTCTGCTTCTGTCATTATGCCATTCTCGCAATCTGACAATTACTCATTAGCTAAATACGCTTCGCACGGAACGGTTGATCAGTCTCATGACCCTACGTTCGGTGTGGATAAAACATCCCATCCGACCGGTATTTTATCGGTAAAAAATGGATCCACTGTGACAAATGAAGTAATGATGGGTAAAAATTATATCTCGGTGCAGCGTCAAACCAATTATGCAAATGGGCAGCGCTCTGTTCTTCGCGAACTTTCAAGCGAACGAGAAAGCTATAATTTGTATACAGATCCGGCGCGCAAGCTTGTGACCGCTCATCAAAACGTATCCGTTCAGTCAAAAGCCATCTCAGAAACGTGGGCACTTGTGTCTGAAAAACCATTGTTTGCAAGTGAGTCAAACCGAAATGACTGGTTTAAACGGACCATTCTCGAATACAGTCAAATTAATAATTGGCTGACGGCTGACGGCGCATATACGAAGCTGCCTTGGTCCATCGAGCCAGGATACAAAATGGGCTACGGGCGCAATATTGGCCGTTTGCAAGGCGGCATTTATTTAACTGCCTATAATGGAAATAAAGAACGTTATTTCCGCGACTTAGTTATAAATGCAGTAGCCGATCTTGATGTATTCTCGGATGGCGCCATTACAGCCGGAAAAAGCCCCATTTTCAAAACAGAATATACGAGCACATGGCTGAAAAATACGTATGGCACAACAGCTCCTTATATTGATACACGCCATAACGAAAATGCGGCCTTGTTTTTGAAAAACACAGGAGAGGCCCTTTCAGTATCAAAGCTTGCAGAGGCGAATTTGCGCTATGCCGACTTTCTCGTAAACCAGAAAAGTCTTGGCAACACGATTGCGGTAACCCCGTCAAGTTATTTAATTGCCGATTATTACGCAATTGGCAGCAAAAAAACACACGTATCTCTTAATCACGCACTTGGCGAGATGAGATTTTTGCTAGAAACGTATAAACAAACAGGCAACACGAACTATTTAAAAACAGCACGCGAATTAAAAGCAGGTATTGAAAACTTGCATCCAAAATGGATTCGCTCAAATGGCGATCTCTGGTACCAAATTAACGGATCGCTCGTCTTCTCCGGCAATGACTATGATTGGCTGACATTGATGGACTTACTGTTAAGTCAACAAGCATTTGCTGAAAATGGAATCGAACGAAGTGCCATTTTTGATGCGATGATTCGTTCCAAAACAACGTATTTAGTTGATCATAATATCCCGATCAAAGGACAGATTATTTTGCTGCTGCAAGAACAAGGATTTGGCGACCTCGTTAAAAATGCATCAGCCGCTGATTCCTCTTCGCAAAAACTTAATTACGACGATCTGCCAAAAGATACACTTGATTTATTAGCTGAATAAACAAAAAAAGTGTCCCAGCAAAGGGGACACTTTTTTATATGCACTTTTTTGTCCAGCCCATCGCCAGAGCACTTTCGCCAAGGTGTGTGCCAATAACGGGACCGAAGTGGCTAACGCCAAATTCAGCGTTTGGAAATCGGCTTTTCAAATCGATCATCCAGTTACGGGCATCGGCTTCACGGTTTGCGTGAATGATGACCGCCTGCAGTTTATCGCCTTTATTATAGTCCTCTTCAAATAAGTCGCCGATTCGATTCAGCGCTTTTTTGCTTGTCCGTATTTTTTCAAAGGGGACGATTACTTTATTTTCAATATGAAGAATGGGTTTCACTTGCAGCAAGCTGCCAATTAACGCCTGTGCACTGCCCAGTCTCCCACCGCGCTTTAAATGATTTAAATCGTCGACCATAAAATACGTTTTGGTAGACCGCTTCATTTCCGTCAATTCTGCTATAATTTCAGCTGGGGTTTTCCCCTGCTTAGCCAATTCAACAGCCCGCAAAACGTAAAAACCTTGTGGTGCGCAGCTGACTTCAGAGTCAAAGGAGTGTATATCAAGTCCTTGCACCATATTGGCCGCAACCATCGATGACTGATACGTCCCGCTTAGGCCGCTTGATAAATAAATGCCGACAACCGCATCGTATTCATGGGCAATCTCCTCGTACATTTCAACAAAGTGGCCGATGACTGGCTGTGATGTCATTGGCAGTTTGCCGCCTTCACGCACTTTTTTATAAAACTCTTCTGTCGTTATATCAAATTCTTCACGATAAGCATCATTGCCAAAAATGACGCTAAGCGGGATCATATAAATATTTAATTCCTCACGAAGTTCTTTCGGAAGATAAGCCGTACTGTCTGTCAAAATTGCCGTCTTCATCTTCTGTACCTGCCTTATTTTTATTTGTCCCGCTTTAACGGAATACGGTTTTATGCTATACTTCCTTATTTTATCTGAATAATTACTTTTTTGCATCCCTTTTTCATGAAAGAAACAATGTTTATAAGATCAGCCTGCTTCGTGAGAATTGCTTCCTTATTGTTTAACGGAGCCATAAAAAAAATGGACAAGTTGTCCATTTCCACTTAAGCGAATACTTCTGTCCATTCATTTCGTTTGGCAAGCATGTTACGGGCAATATCTTTCGCTCCTTCAAGACTGTGGCTCGCTGCCCATCCGCATTGTACTTCGTTGCAAGCAGGTACTTCAGTCGCTTCTAATACATCGTTCAATGTTTTTTCAATAATTGTTAAAATGTCTTCGTAATCATCATGATTGATGACCGCAATATAGTAACCCGTTTGGCAGCCCATCGGACTAATGTCGACAATTTTATCTGAATGATTGCGGCTGAATTCCGCCATCATATGCTCTAGTGAATGAAGGGCTGGCATGTCCATATGCTCTTTATTTGGCTGACAAAAACGGATGTCATACTTTAAAATTTTGTCACCATTCATTCCTTCTTTTACACCTGCAAGGCGGACGTATGGTGCCTTTACTTTCGTATGGTCCAAGTTAAAGCTTTCTACATTCATTTCTTTCGTCATATGTGTAAAACCCCTCTTTTCTTTTCATTATATCATCATTCCATGGCAAACAGCGAAATCTGTTTCCATCCGGCTTCCTCTTTTTTAAATACCATAATCTGACGCGTCGTCTGGCTTACTTCTTTCCCTGTACCCATATCTTTGGATGTGGATTTCATATTCATAAAGACGTTCGCCGTTTTCATTTCTTCATCGTACTTAATAATTATCGGATTAAGCGGAGTCATGGATGCTTCAAACGTTTCAAATACTTTTTGAACGTACAATTTTTCTTCTTTGTAATCAAATGATTCCGGCGTTTGGGAAATCGTCGCCATGTAACTGTCGATGTCTTTGTTATTAAACGATTCAACCTGCTTGTCCAACACGGCCAAAATGGCGGTTTTCTCTTCTGCCGGAACATTTTCAGCTTCTTCAATCGGGACTTTCTCCGTTTGTGCAGCAGATTTTTCCTTCGTACTTGACTCTTCATCGGCAGTCGTTTCATTCTTTTGTTCATCTGAAGCCGTATGGGTTTCCTGTGTGGCCGTATTGGCCGGTTCACCATCACTTGCCGAGTTAGCGGCTTCATGTTGTTCGTCGTCCCCGCAGCCTGCAAGCAAAGTGCCCGTCAGGAGCAGCACTGTCATCCATTTATATGTCAACGTTATTACACGTCCTTTCTTTATTTGTATTGTAAAAGAAAAACAGCCCGCGCTCAACCGGCGCGAACCGTTTTTTCAGTAATAGGGATAGTATGGTGGACGACCGTAAATAATTGGCGTGAGCAGACTGCCTGCTAAACCGCCAAAAAGGCCGCCAATAAATGGATCTTGGAAAATGCCGTACCCTCCATAATAAGGCGGGCGGTTATAATATGGCGAACGGCCATAATATGGATACGGCCCTCGAAACGGACGGTTATAATATGGACTCACTGCTTTATTTCCCCCTTTGAGTTTCGTCTTTCCATCATATGCAGCAAGACGAACCCGGGTGAGCGAGCCTTTTTTCATGCACAACCTTTGCATACAAGTCCGGATGGTTTTTCTTAGCGTACTTCCACCCATCCTTTTTTAATCGCTGTAACGACAGCCTGTGTGCGGTCGTTAACGTTCATTTTTTGTAAAATGTTACTCACATGGTTTTTGACTGTTTTTTCACTAATATAGAGTGATTCACCGATACCACGGTTGCTTTTGCCGTCTGCGAGTAATTGAAGCACTTCGCATTCGCGGCGCGTTAATAAGTGAAGCGGACGGACAACTTCTGATTGTTGGAATCCTTTTCCTTTTCCATCATCATTTGATAGACGGCGGTAGTCAGCGATCAAGTTATGAGTGACACGCGGGTGTAAATACGATCCGCCCGCTGCGACCACTTTCACTGCTTCGACAAGTTCTTCGGCATCCATCTCTTTTAATAAGTAGCCAAGCGCACCTGATTGGAGTGCATGCATCACGTAGTTCTCATCATCATGTATCGATAAAATAATCACTTTCGTGTCCGCATATTTATCAACTAACTTACGTGTAGCTTCTACTCCGTTTACTTCTGGCATGTTAATGTCCATGATGACCACGTCCGGTTTATGCTCTTCAATCAGTGCAAGTGCTTCAGAACCGTCTTCTCCTTCAGCAAGCACATTAAATGTTTCTTCAAAATCAAGAATACGCTTTACTCCTTCACGGAATAATTGATGGTCATCAATAATAACAATGTTCGTCGTCATTCTCTTTTCCCCCTCTGAGTCCTAAGTTGTTGTCTGCTTCAATATGGGCACGCTAATAAAAACCGTTGTGCCATCGGACGGTTTAGAATGAAAGGCAATATCTCCTTCTAGAAGCTCAACCCGCTCCTTCATCCCCATAATCCCAAATGAACCTGATTTCATTTCACTTACCACGAATCCTTTGCCATTATCTTTCACGACAGCAAGTACTTGTTCTTTTTTGATTTCTAATTTCACTTGAATAATCGATGCATTGGCATGTTTTAATGCATTTTGAACAGATTCCTGAATAAGGCGGAACAAGGCAACCTCGAGTTTTGTCGGCAGCCGCTTATCCATCCCCATGTTGACGAATTGAATGTCAGGCTTTGCAGCTTCGGACCGGTTGTATTCATTAACAGTCGCTAAATACTTTTTCAACGTAGGGATTAATCCTAAATCATCGAGTGCCATCGGACGGAGGTCATAAATAATCCGTCTTACTTCATATAAAGCAGAACGCACCATTTTTTTCAAGTCGTGTATTTCTTTAAATGCTTCGTCCACTCCGTGTTCCCGATATATTTTTTCAATTAAATCAGAACGCACAAGAAGATTTGCCATCATTTGAGCCGGTCCATCGTGGATCTCACGTGAAAGCCGCTTCCGCTCTTCTTCCTGTGCTTCCATTACCTGCAGACCAAATGCCTGCTTCGATTGAGCTTGCTCAAGTGCCTTTCCAAATTGTTTCATGTCCTGCGTTAAATAGTTTAGAACAACAGCTGTTTGTGAGACAAGATGTTCTGCTCGTTCAATTGTCGTATGTACGGATAGTAAACGGCGGTCAAGGTCATTGCGCCGGTCTAACAGCTGCTTTTCATTTTGACGCAGTACAATAAGCTCCATTTGCAAATCATGCGCTTTTTCATACGACTCCCGCACGATGTCCTCTGAATAAATAGAGAAATCCCTACTTACTTCAGACAATCGCTGACGGGCCATCTTCACTTTCCGTTCCAGCTCTTCATGCTTCATAAAAGCAATTTGAATATGACTTTTGACGAGTTCAAGCTCTGTGGTTAGCGTTTCATAATCACGTCTGCTTTGTTCAGCGATTGAAAAGATCTGATCTTTACTTTGATCAACCGTTTCAACCATTTTATCCAGTATGGTATCAAGCAGTTTTGTATCCGCATTTTTTGTCGACATAAATGATCCCTTCTCCGGTTTTTAAATACCTCTACAAAAGACACATTCTATTTTCCTTATTACTGTATCTTTTGAAGGCGGAAAAAATACGCAGTTCTTTTTAATTCACTGATAAAAAGACCCGGTGAAAATCTCACAGGGAAGGATATTATCATTATATCATTAGTTTAAATGTCGAACATTAAAGTTTATTTACGATTTGTTTAAAAGTATTTCGGAGCATGACGCTTTTCATCCGGACTATTTTCCTTTACGATAATGAACAATAGTTAATACCCTATTTTTTTATAAATAAAACCATTTGGAGGAAAATAAATTGCTATCTAACTATAAAACGGTAAAAGGCTATGGCGAATTTGAACTAGTTATTCAAAAATCCCGGTTCATTGCTCACGTAAATCGGGCTGAAACGGCCGAAGAGGCCTTGGCCTTTATCGATCGTATTAAAAAACAGCATTGGAATGCGACACATAACTGTTCTGCTTACATGATTGGTGAACACGATCAAATTCAAAAGGCAAATGATGATGGCGAGCCGTCCGGTACAGCCGGTCTGCCTATTCTAGAAGTCATTAAAAAGCGCGGACTCAAAGACACCGTGATTGTGGTCACCCGTTACTTTGGCGGCATTAAACTCGGTGCCGGCGGTTTAATTCGCGCATACGGAAAAACAGCGTCAGAAGGGCTGAATGCGATTGGTATTGTCGAGCGCCGCCTTATGAAAATTATGACGGTATCAATTGATTACACATGGCTCGGAAAAATTGAAAATGAGCTGCGCGCCTCTATTTATGGAATAAAAGAAATACATTATGTAGAGAATGTAAATGTAGATGTTTTTGTTGAAGAAAAAGATATTGCCGTTTTTTGTGAAAAAATGACGGAATGGACGAATGGACAAGCTATTTTCACAGAAGGTGATGTTCTCTATAAAGAAATGGATATAAGTGAATAAAAAAATTTACGGAATTGTCGTTTCATAGTAGAATATAGAAAAGCTTGGCTTTTAACATTCAACAAGAAATAACCATTAAAAGGAGAAACATACATGGCTTCAACTAATCAACGATCCGGAAGACGGCGCCGGAAAACGCAAAAGCGGCGGATTTTCTTTTTCGCCTTTTTTATCCCTCTTTTACTTGTTGCCTTTACGGCTGCAGGATATACGGCCAACCTGCATAAGAAAGCCGAGACGGTTTTTACAGATTCTTATGAGGATGATGGGCGTGTTAAATCCGACTTGCGCGATGCAGATGTTCATCCGCTTGAAGACAATATTTCCATTCTTTTCATGGGAATCGATGATAACGTCAATCGCGACTACGGCACGAATACGCGGACTGATGCACTCGTTTTAGCCACTTTGAATATAGAAGATAAGTCGATTAAAATGTTAAGTATTCCGCGCGATACTTATGCATATGTTCCGGATCTTAATGATTACTACAAAATTAACCATGCACATGCAACAGGCGGACCGCTTTCAACAATGGAAACGGTTGAAGAACTGCTTGATGTTCCTGTCGACTACTATGTTCGCATGAACTTTTATGCATTCGTTGACGTTGTCGACGCATTAGACGGTATTAAAATGGACGTCCCATTTGAAATTGAAGAAAAGAATTCCAATGACATTCATGGGGAAATTAAATTAGAGCCTGGCATGCAAAAATTAGATGGTGAAGAAGCCCTTGCTCTGGCGCGTACACGTAAATATGATAACGATATTGAACGCGGCAAACGTCAACAAGAAATTTTACAGGCGACTGTCAAAAAAGCCGTATCGTTTAATTCCATTACGAAATACGATGAAATTTTAGAAGCCATCGGAGCCAACATGCGGACAAATATGACATTCAGTGAAATGAAATCACTGATTGAATACGGCAAAAACGGCCACATTAATTATGATTCTCTTACACTCACTGGTACAGATGATTTCACAAACGCTGGTGCTTACATTTATCGACTGGATGAAACAGAACTTGATGTCGTAAAAGGGAAACTGCAGCGTCACCTTGACATGGACTCTTCTATTGCCTCTGAAGAAGAAACCGGCACATACAGCACAAACGACGAATAAACAGATGAATAAAAAAATCCCGCTGAGCCAATTCCGGTCAGCGGGATTTTTGCATTTATAAATTCTTTTTCGTGCCGCTCTTCACAAAATTTAAAAGCGGCTTATAATCGTTGCCTATTAAACCAATACTTTCAACAAACAGTTCGATCGCGATTGTAATGACTCCTATTAGGATGATCGCTCCCCACACTTTCGCCATGGAGAAAATAATCGCAGCGAGACCGAACATCATGGCAATCGCATAAATAATTAAAACCGTTTGTTTATGTGTATAGCCTGTCCGAAGCAGGCAATGATGTAAATGAGACTTGTCCGGTGCGGAAATCGGCTGATTGTTCAGTTTCCGGCGGATAATCGCGAAAATGGTGTCTGATATCGGCACACCGAGAATGATGATCGGAATGATCAGCGAGACGACTGTGATGTTCTTAAAGCCAAGCAGCGATAAAACACTGATAATAAAGCCTAGAAAAAGAGCTCCGGTATCGCCCATAAAGATCTTTGCTGGATGAAAGTTATATTTCAAAAAGCCTATCGCACTTCCAGCAACAACAAGCGCTACGCTCATTACATACAGATCGCCTTTCATAAAGGCCATTAAGCTAATCGTTAACAGGGCAATTGTAGAAACACCTGCCGCTAAACCATCAAGACCGTCAATTAAGTTAATCGCGTTCGTAATGGCTACAATCCATAAAATAGTTAAAGGAATACTCAAGTAACCAAATTCAATCGTGCCACCGAATGGCAAATTGACGAAATTAATTTGCACACCGCCATATACAACGACAACAATGGCCGCAAGGAGCTGTCCTGCCAGTTTTACTTTTGCTGAAAGTTCAAACCGATCATCAAGAACACCTGTTAAAATAATAACGATACTCCCGATAATAATAGCTGGATTGATGAGCGGCTGTTCTAATGGGGCAGCTGGCCGCAGCACAATTATGCCAATTAAAAAGCTGATAAAAATTGCCAAGCCTCCCATACGCGGCATAATCCGCTGATGCACTTTCCGGTAATTTGGCTTATCAACAGCCCCTATGGCAACGGCAAACTTTTTTACGAGCGGCGTAATCGCAATCGAGGCCAGCACGCAAATGATAAAGGCAAGTAAAACCATATTTTCCTCCCTCTGTTCATTCAGAAGCATCTTTTGATATATTTTGTAAAACGATTTTTTTACAATTTCATTTCATCGTTAATAATTATAAAGGTAAAAGCATTTTATATCCATCAAAATGAAGAAAAAGAACCTTATATTTTCTTTTAGTTCGTCTTTTGATAAGATAAGATGATGGAAAGTTCTCCAGAGGAGTGAACAAGAAAATGATCTCTTTATTTCGAAAAAAAAGTGCCGATGACCGGCAGATTAAATCATATACAAAAACAGTCAACCTTATTAATGAACTCGAATCAACAATAGCTGAACTGACCGATGAACAGCTGCGGGGGAAAACAGACGAGTTTAAAAGCAAGCTAGCAGGCGGCGCCTCCGTTGATGACATTAAAATAGAAGCGTTTGCGGTTGTCCGTGAAGCAGCCAGACGTGTTCTTAGTATGCGTCATTACGACGTCCAGTTACTGGGCGGACTTGTGCTGACGGATGCAAATATTGCTGAAATGGCCACCGGTGAGGGGAAAACACTTGTCGCCTCATTGCCGAGTTATTTGCGTGCCCTTGAGGGAAAAGGTGTTCATGTTATCACGGTGAACGACTATTTAGCCAAACGTGACCGCGATACGATTGGACCCCTTCATGAATTTCTGGGCCTTTCAGTTGGCTTAAATTTGCCAATGATGACGCCTGCTGAAAAACAGGCTGCCTACCAAGCAGATATTACGTACGGTGTCGGAACGGAATTTGGCTTTGATTACTTGCGCGACAATATGGTTTGGCACCCTTCACAGCGTGTACAGCGTCCTTATCATTTCGCCATCATTGATGAAGTGGACAGCGTCTTAATTGATGAAGCGAAAACGCCGCTCATCATTGCCGGCAAAATGCCCCCGGCAGCTGATCTCCATTATATTGGCGCACGCGTGGCCAAACGATTCATCCGTGATGAAGATTATCAACTCGATGATGAAACGAAAGCCGTCAGCCTGATCGATAAAGGAATTGAAAAGGTGGAAAAGGCGTTCGGTGTTGATAACTTATATGAAATTGAGCATCAAACGCTTTATCATTACATGATTCAGGCCGTTCGCGCCCATGTTATGTTTGAGCGCGACGTCGATTATATCGTTAAAGACGGTGCCATTTTACTCGTGGACATGTTTACGGGCCGCACAATGGAAGGCCGCACGCTAAGTGACGGTCTTCATCAGGCAATTGAAGCAAAAGAAAATTTAGAAATTACCGATGAAAATAAAACACAGGCGTCCATCACGATTCAAAACTATTTCCGCATGTATCCACTTTTATCCGGCATGACGGGAACAGCGAAAACAGAGGAAAAGGAACTGCTTGAAGTGTACAATATGCACGTAGTGAAAGTGCCGACAAACCGCCCTATTCAGCGCATAGATAAGCCAGACCGTATTTATCGGACACAGGAAGAAAAATACGCGGCGGTAACGGCGGAAGTCTTATCTCGCCACCAAACAGGACAGCCTGTTCTTGTCGGGACAACATCCATTTTACAATCAGAAAAAATTGCAGATCACTTCAAAAAAGCAGGTCTTTCATTTGAATTGTTAAATGCAAAAAGCGTTGAACAGGAAGTCGAGCTTATTTCCCGTTCTGGCCAACCGGGCCACATTACCATCGCCACGAATATGGCAGGACGCGGAACAGATATTTTACTTGGCACGGGCGTTCCTGCACTTGGCGGGCTATACGTGCTTGGAACAGAACGGCATGAAAGCCGCCGAATTGACAATCAGCTAAAAGGGCGCTCAGGCCGCCAGGGAGATCCCGGCTCAAGCGAATTTCTTATTTCACTTGAAGATGATATGTTCCGCCGTTTTGCAAAAGATGATCTTATCAAGCTTGAGAAAAAATTGGAAACAAACGAAGATGGACTTGTGTTAAATAAAAAGATGATTGAATTCGTAGACCGTGTGCAGCGGATCGTTGAAGGTTCCAACTTTGCGATGCGTGAGTACAATTTAAAACTTGATGATGTCATTAATGAACAGCGCGGCGTTATTTTCAGCCTTCGCAACGCGGTCATTGAAGATGAGACACAGCAGGATCGTCTTATTGATATTATTAAACGGGCTGTCCGCGAAGAAATTGACTTTTATTGCGCGGAGGACGTCTCGTCTGAAGAATGGCAATTGGATCTTTTAGCTGGTCATTTACAGGCGATGTTTGCCGGGCGTGCTGTTCCTCTTCCGGAAGAGCCTTCTCATGTAAAAGAAATTGCTTCAGCTGTCGAATCTGTGACAGGACTGCATATTGAATGGCTCCAACAACAGTACGAGCCGAAATGGGATGATTTTGTAAAACGAATTATGCTTACCACCATTGACCAGCTTTGGGTTCAGCACCTGGAACAGATGACACGCTTAAAAGAAGGAATTGGTCTAAGGCATTATCAACAGGAAGACCCGCTGCGTATTTATGCGCGTGAAGGGTTGCAGTTATTTCAAAATACGTACCGGAATTTGCTCCGTGATATTTCAATCAAAACCGCTGCGTTGTTAAACGAAGTGACAAAAAAGGAGAATTAACCGCTATGGTATCTTTTTTTAAACGTAAAGGAAAATCGGATGCCGATTTAAAAAATGATGGACGTGAAAGTGCTGTATCCGCTAGTGATATTACCGGTGATGCAACAGCACCTGACAGTGAAGAAGAAGTAACGACTGCTCTTTCACTTCATCCATCCGTTGCTATCCCGAAAGAACAAATGTATGTGCTTCAATTTTTAAACAATGAGCTCCCGCCGTTAAAACGGAATCAATTGTCACTTTCCGGAATCGAATGGAGTGAACAGCCGGCTGGACTGGCCGTATCCGCCTTTGTCCGCAATACAGTGGATGAAGAAATCTCGCTAGGAGACGTGCCGCTGCTTTTATTAAATGAAAAAAATGAATTAAAAGCACGCCATACCTTTCCGTTAAGTGAACTCGGTGCACTGCCTCCTGACTCAAGCCGTCCATGGACATTTGTATTTCCTTCTGTAAATAAACATGTGGAACTTGGCAAAGAGAACTGGTTGATTGCGTTTGATTTAACGTCAGGGAAACATAAGCTGGACTTAGACCCAAAATGGGAAGAGTCCCTCCCCGCTTTGGAAAAAGAAAAGCTTGAAGAATTGGTTGAAAAATTAGGTGCTCCCCCAAAAGATGAATTGAATTTCACCGGTTTAAATGCCCAATTTCTTAAAAATGGAAACCTTACAATTTCATTGTTGATCCGTAACGGATACGAGCGGAATGTAAATATTGAAAAGCTGCCGCTGAAACTGATCGATGCAGCCGGCGATATCGCAGCTGAAGGCCAGTTTAATGTCGGTAATCTCGAAGTGCGGGCCAATACGGCAAAACCATGGACCTTTATATTCCCTGCTGTCCTTATTAAGAAAGAAAAACCTGATTTATCCAAATGGAGTGTGCATGTCACATAATGATAAAAAATCCGGCGAGTTTTCGCCGGATTTTTTAGTTGAAAAGCTATGTTAAGATGGTTGTCGAAGAATGTTGGCGCATTTCGCCTCAAACCTCACAGTTTCAGGAGGCCTTTTAGCTTATTCGGTGTTAAAATAAGGAAAAAGCACCTGCCAAATGGACAGATGCTCACAGCTTTTACCAACCATATTCTTGAAAACGAGTTATTTTACACACAAAACGGAACTACATGTTTATTTTACCATATTTTTATTCACTTACAACTATTATTTGTCGAATTTTTCACATCTACTGCTGCATTGTCGAAAATAGTAAAATATAGTATTATTAACGCTGTCGTTAATCGTTTCTCTCTGGAGGAGACCCAATGATTTTTAATTCCTTTGAATTTATTTTTCTCTTTTTGCCTATTGTTCTCGTTGTCTATTTTATACTGAACAAATGGAATTTTACTTTAGCGAAAAGTTGGCTTCTTATCAGTTCATTCTTCTTTTACGGCTATTGGAATCCTGCTTACTTGCCGCTTATTTTACTTTCGCTGGCTGTTAACTTTTTGACCGGCCATTATTTGAGCAAAGATTATCCAGATTTACATCGCAAAAAACTATTAATACTTGGTATTCTATTTAATGTCTTATTGCTCGGTTACTTTAAATATTACGACTTTTTTGCGGTAAATATGAATGTTCTTTTTGATGCAACGATTGAATTAAAAAATTTACTGCTGCCCTTGGCAATCAGCTTTTACACATTTCAACAAATTGCTTATCTTGTCGATTCATATCGGAAAGAAACGGGTGAATATAACTTTCTAAATTATTCGCTGTTTGTAACCTTTTTCCCACAGTTAATCGCTGGGCCTATCATTCATCACAGTCAAGTAATGGATCAGTTTCAATTGTCTGAGAACCGGCGCTTTCAATCGAAAAACGTTGCACTCGGGCTATTCGTTTTCAGCATCGGTTTATTTAAAAAAGTTGTCATTGCAGATACATTTGCCATATGGGCAAATAAAGGCTACGCCATGTCCGAATCACTCACATTTGTCGATAGCTGGCTAACGACACTTGCGTATACCTTTCAACTATACTTTGATTTCAGCGGTTACTCTGATATGGCAATCGGTTTGGGCTTGCTCTTTAATATTCGCTTGCCCCGCAACTTTTTTTCACCTTATAAAGCGACCAGTATTCAGGATTTCTGGCGGCGCTGGCACATAACACTGTCCACCTTTCTAACACGGTACATTTACATTCCGCTTGGCGGCAACCGGAAAGGGCGCACACGCACCTATCTTAATCTTTTCATCGTCTTTCTCGTCAGCGGCTTCTGGCACGGCGCCGGATGGACATTTATTATTTGGGGTATGATGCATGGAGCCGCAAGTATGGTGAACCGTGCCTGGACATCTTCAGGCCGGGCATTGTCTAAACCTTTTGCATGGCTGTTAACATTTTTATTTGTTCATCTATCTTGGGTATTTTTTCGGTCGCCGGACTTGCAGACAGCCATCTCTGTTCTTCGCAGCATGGCTGGATTCAATGGTGTACTGTTACCAAAAGATTTCATCCAGTTTCTCGATTTGCCGATCGGCAGTGTGCTTCTGTTCCGCTTCGAACTTGGCGCTCCCTTTATTGAAATTGCTATTTGGACGATCGTTACGCTGTTTATCGTCTTATTTGCGAAAAATTCAATTCAGCTGCGTGATGAGTTTACACCGAAGCGATCGATTGCTGTTATGACGGCCTGTCTATTTATCTATTCGGCCACTCGCCTTCAGCAAGTATCCGAGTTTCTCTATTTCAACTTTTAAGGTGTGATAAGCTTGAAGCAATCGAGACAATTCATCTTGATTTTCTCTGCGATCGTCTGTCTTGTATTGACAACGATCGTGTCATTTAATTATATGATGGACCCCCTATGGACGTATAATCAAAAACACAAGTTTAATGATTATCAAAGTGTTATTGACGAACGCCAGCAAAAAACGGGACGCATATTTTTTCAACCCTTCTCATACGATACGATTTTGCTAGGATCAAGCCGCTCCACCTATATTAACCAAAACACGTTTAAAAATATGAACGTTTACAATTTTTCAGTTAATAACTTGTCTATTCGCGAATATGACACCTTTCTCGCGTTTGCCAAACGCCAAAGCGATCAGCCCATTAAACGGGTCATTATCGGCCTTGATTTCTTTAAAACATCTGTACAGGAAAGCGATCGTCCTGTTTCACTCGTAAACTATGAAAAAAAACTCGACGATCCGCTTTACCGGGTGAAAAATCTGTTTTCAATCGATTCATTCCGCTACTCCGTTAAAAATCTCCGGATGTCGATCGCAAACGAAGTACAAGCAGAGCGCGCCTACAACCATGAAAACGTGGCGTTCGCCCGCCACATTTCAGCTGAAGAACGTAACGCGAATACGGTTCAAAAAATCGAGCGTTTCAAAGAAGAGTTTTACGGTTCAAATTATGTATATAACCCGCGCTATAAAGAATATTTAACCATTTTTACAGATCGTCATCCCGATGTGGAAACCATCGTCTATACGACGCCTATTTCTACAGCTCTTTTTCAAACGCTTGTCGAAGAAGGACAATTAGACGATTATGAACAGTGGCTGCATGATGTTGTCGACGTGTTTGGCGGCGTCTATAACTTTATGTACCCGAACGAGATCACGAATGATTTAACAAATTATTTTGACGGCCATCATTTTTATCCGGAAGTCGGGGACAAAATAGCTGAACGGATCAATGAAGGGCCCCACGCTCAAAACTCATTTGGTGTTTATATAACGAAAGAAAATATCGACAGCCATTTGGCTGAGATTCATAAAAAGATAGAGATGACGAAGTGAACTAAAAAACGGCCTATCAAAATGATAGGCCGTTTTTTAATAGAATCGTTTAAAACTATCAAACTTAGAAGCGAAATAAGAATTGTTTAGACTGGACACTGTGACTCCTTGCGAAGAGCTTGCATGAATGAATTGATTTCCACCTATGTATATACCCATATGAGAAATACCTTTTTTATACGTGTTGCTGAAGAAAACAAGGTCGCCTGCTTTCGGGCTCGAAATTTCGTATGAACGGCTGTAAAATCCTTCCGTATTCGTTCGAGCAACGCTTTTCCCTGCCTGTTTATATGCATAATAAATGAATCCGCTGCAGTCAAAGCCTGACGGTGATGAACCGCCCCATACATACGGAACACCAAGCATGGAATTCGCTGCACCAAGCAGATCCGAACTCGAATAAGAACCTGAAGCAGGTGTATTGCTGACATTTACCGGTTTCGCCGTTGTTCCGCCTTTTGAGCCCGCTGCAATTTTTAACTTTTGGCCGACAAAAATAATGTCTGACCTCAGGCTGTTCATTTGTTTTAACGCTGACACAGTCATTCCATTTCGCGAAGCAATGATACTGAGGGAGTCCCCGCTTTTTACTACGTACGTGCCGCTTGTTGTAGAGGAACCAGTTGTTGATGGATTACTTGTTGATGGTGTTGATTTCCCACTTACTTTCAGCTTCTGGCCGACATAAATCACATCGGATTTCAAACCATTTAGCTGCTTTAACGCAGCAACCGTCATCTTATAACGAGAGGCAATCACACCAAGAGAGTCGCCGCTTTTGACCACGTATGCACCCGTTGCCGCCGATGGTTTGCTCGTCGTCGTTTCCGATGGCTTACTTGTCGTGGTAGTCGTTGTTTTGGATGCTGTGCCGCTTACTTTCAGCTTCTGGCCGGCATAAATCACATCGGATTTTAAACCATTTAGCTGCCTCAATGCGGCAATCGTTGTTTTATAACGGCCAGCTATTACCCCGAGTGAATCACCGCTCTTTACTGTATACGTGCTGGCCGATGTTTTCGCAGACGGCTTACTCGTCGTTGTGGTCGTTGTTTTTGGTACTGTGCCGCTTACTTTCAGCTTCTGGCCGGCATAAATCACATCGGATTTTAAACCATTCATCTGCTTCAACGCAGCAACCGTTGTTTTATAACGGGAGGCAATCGAGCCAAGTGAATCACCGCTTTTAACCGTATAGGCAGAAACGGCGGCCGCTGATACGACTGAAGTTCCTGCCGTCTGCTCATTCGCTGCCACTTCTTGTTTCTTCTCTTCTCCTGCTCGTTTTGTTTCAATCGCTGCCGCTGTCTCTTCTTTTGATACAAGCAGTTCGTCATTAATGGAAAGATGATCAGATGATAATTCATTCAATTCCATCAATTGAACGACAGTGATTTTATACTGATTGGCGATGCTGAATAGCGTGTCTCCTGCTTTTACTTTGTGAAGTTCTGAAGCTTCCGCCACGGCTGCCGCCCCTGATGAAATAAAAGCTGCAGCCGTTAACGAAACAACCGTTTTATTCATTCAATCGCTCCCCGCTTTCTTTAAATCATTTCCCTACATATATCGACACATATTCTTTTTTATTCACCTATTTCCTTTCTTTTTCTTTAAATTCAGGTATATAGTTTTGTATATAACCCTTTATTTTCATATTTATTGATAATCCTTCCATTTTAAAAACAAGTTAGCTGCTTTATCGACGGCTAATTTACTACCTCCCTGTTCGGCTGTATCTTCTACGTGCAGCGCCAAAACGAAATCAGGCTGATTCGCATCATACGTGACAAATAAACCATTTTCTTTTCCTGTAGTACCTTGTTCGCTCTTCAATTCAGCTGTACCTGTTTTTCCGGAAATCAACATCCCTTCTACATTTGCCGCTTTCGCTGTTCCTTTCTCCACCACACCGCGGAGTCCTTTTTGGATAAGCGTTGCTTGTGCTTCTGTCACAAGTTCTTTTTTCCAGACAGTCTGTTCTTCATCCATAAGCAGTACAGGTTTCATCATCGTGCCTCCGTTTAAAAATGGACCATACGCGGATGCGAGGTGAGTCATACTTGTTAACACTTCACCTTGCCCGTATCCGGTATCCGCAAGCATGATGTCATTGCCAAATTCACCACTGTTGGAGATTTGTGAATCCCGCAGCGGATATTTAAATGGAAATTCCTCACCGAACCCGAATTCTTGCAGTCCCTTTTTCATCTGCTCTGCACCTGTATCGAGTGCTGCCATCGCAAAATAAATATTATCCGACGCGATCATTGCTGACTCCAGTGTAACAGGTGCTGTTGATTCACTGACTCGTGTGACATGATATTGGCCCCATGATGAATCCTTTTGCCATTGAAGCCCTTCAATTACTTTACCTGCCGCGGGATCAAGATTACCCGCTTTCATTGCCACAGCCGCTGTAATCGGTTTAATGGTTGAACCCGGGGAATACGCTCCCACAAACCGATTTAACAGTGGCTGAAGCGGGTCATCCTGCAGTGCTTTATACCGATCGCTAGCTATACCGCGTGCAAATTCATTCGGATCAAATGATGGCGACGACAAGAGGGCCATTACTTCTCCCGTTTTTGGATGAATGGCTGATGCCGCTCCCGCCGTCCCCGCCATTTCTGCGTAGAGCAGCTTTTGCAGTTCTGCATGGACCGTTACCTGAATATCCTGGCCCTTTTTCGGCTCTGTTTTCGCAATAACAATCGGCTCCTGTTTTTCTTTTTCAATAAAAATTTGCACGCCGTCTGTTTCACGAAGTTTTTTTTCAAAGAGCTGTTCAAGCCCGCGTTTGCCAATCTGATCGCCTTCTTTATAATTACCTTCATTTTCTTCCATTTCTTCTGCGTTCACATCGCCGACATAGCCGGTTAAATGAGCAGCCGCTGCTCCATACGGATAGACACGCACAGCTTTAGCTGATGCCGTTGCTCCCTGGATGGCTGTCGCTTTTTTAAGGAGCGCTTCTTCTTTTTCCGCCACTGTCTTTAACGGAACAAAATAACCGGCCTGCACCCAGCTTTGCGTCAACTGTTTATTAATGTCTTCCACAGACATCGAAAGCACCTTTGCAAGCTGTTGTTTCCCTTTGTCATCCATCTCTCCCGCTGTCGCACCGATTTGGACCGCTGTTCCATTGCCAGCGAGTAAGCTTCCATTCCGGTCAAAAATACGGCCTCGCTCCCCATCCAACCGCTGGATACGTACTTTGTCACCTTCTTCAAGGTTGGGTAGAAAATAGGATGGATCCCAGTCAATCATCCAAGATTCTCCTTCTTCTGTTTCTTCCAGTTTCATCACTGCTTCTTTTTCAAATGGGATATCCCCTGCGACCGTGCTCATTTTTGCTGAAAAAGAAAGCCGCACCGTTTGTTCATTATCTTTTTGAACGTCTTCTTCATCGGGCAATTTGACATTTGACGGCTTGATTTCTAAGTCGTTCATCAATTTTTCATACCGTTCTATAAATTCTTCTTTGTCCATGTTTTTTTTCGTTTCCGCTGAAAAATACATGTACATGTTATTTAAATCACCTTTTGTCCAAGCTTTTGTATATTCCGTAAGCCGTTCTGCAGGCGAGGCTGGGCCCGAGCAGCCACTCAGCCATAGTACCGTAAACAATAAAAAAAGAACGGGAATTCTTTTCATTTTATCCACTCCTTTCCTATCTTCTTTTTCATTATAACAAAATAAAAAAGAAGCCTCTAAAAAAAGCAGGCTGCCTTTGATTATTTCGTGTAAATAGAAACAGTTTGAATGGCTTTGTTTTTAAAAAAGAGACTTTCACAAATAGATGGAACAGATAAAAACTGAAGCATATTCCCTTTTCGAATAAAAAACTGGCTGGCAATAGACGATATGGTCCTGGCAGATAAATAAGTTGGTTTGATCGCTGTCACGGTAATGACTCCCGCTTTGAGACAATAATGGATCACTAATTCTTTCCAAGCACCGCTTTCAGCTGCTGTGATTTTAATTGCACCCTTTTCCCCAAGCAGCCATTCGTGATCCAGAACAGGAGAAGGTTCTATAAATTCAGCATCAATGATGACGTTTTCTTGAAAGAGAGTCATCAATCGTATGCAGCATTCTGCATTTTCCTTTGTCGAAAAAACAAGCAATCCATCTCCAAAATCATTAGACCTATCCATTACTAGTCTCCTTTACCTGAATAATAAGTAATATATACCATTTGATTTCGACACTTTTACCTAATATCCTTCATTTTTCGTCTAATTTCAACCTTTTTATCTGTATTTTTATAAACGCTAAATCATTCTTTCCGGCTAAAAACACCGGTAATGCTTGCACTGTTTTTTCGTTTTATATCTGTACAGCGGCTGTTTTTCGCTATAATGGGAAATGATTATTATAGAAGAGGAAGATGACATGATTTATAAAGCACAGTTTTGGCTTTCTATCACCTATTTCGCTTTTTACTTTTCATGGGGTATTTTCATGCCCTATTGGAACGCGTGGCTCATTTCTGAAAAAGAAATGACGGTTGAAGCAGCTTCTTCGCTTATTTCAATCGGGTTTCTTGTCAGAGCCGTTTCCACTTTTTTTGCCTATCCGGCACTCAGTGCAAAATATCCGGCGGGTACGTTATTAAAGTTCTTTACCATCATTACTGCCTTAACGGCGATGTTATTCATTCCAGCTTCCGGCTATATGACACTCTTTATTGTCATGATTTTATTCAACTTTATTTATCCAATTATCATGCCCATGGCGGACAGCATGGGGGCACTGTTAATGAAAACAGACCGTATTCATTATGGGAAAAGCCGTTCATGGGGATCGATCGGTTATATAGCCTCTGTCCTGTTTATCGGTGTCGCAACCGCTCTTTTTACCGATTCCGCCATTTTATATGTGTTCATTGCGAGTACGCTGTTTATGATTGCTGCAGCGTTTTATTATACACCGCCTGCACTCCGTGAACGCGGTGATTTGCGGCGCGTGCCGCTGCGGCATCTGCTTCGCTCAAAACGGTTTTTAACAGCGCTCATCATCTGTGTCTTCATTCAAGGTGCTCATGCCGCTTATTATAATTATGGTGTTCTTTACTTGCAGCATCTCGGTGTTGGCAGTGCATGGATTGGCGTTATTTTAAATATCGCGGTTGCGGCTGAAATTCTCTTTTTTAATGTAGCCGATCGCTTTTTACGTCATACGAGTGTGCCTGTCATGTTTTTTTGGGCAGCGATTGCGGCTGTCATTCGGTGGATGATCATGTTTTTATTTCCGTCTGTTGCTGTTTACATGTTCGCTCAATTCTTTCATGCGTTCACATTCGGGCTCGCTCATTACGCTTTTATCCGGTTATTGTATGAAGAATTTGATTCATCAGAAATTCCAGCGGCTCAAGGTGTCTATTCCTCACTTGGCATGGGACTAAGCGTTGCCATTTTAACAGTTGGGTCGGGATACTTATACGAGATTTCTCCGCAACTGTCATTTTTAGGGATGGCGATCGTCGCTTTACCAGCTGTTTTTATTAGTTTTTTCTTATTAAAAGGAAAAAGATAAGGATTTTCAGTCATTTCCCAAGCCAAACATGTTGTTTTGGCTTATACTATAGAGAAAGGATTACCGGGGGAGGGCTTGCTGATGGCTCAAACGGACATAATATTTGAAAACAGACTTCTTGAGATTTTCGAACATTTGCATGCACATCCAGAAATAAGCTGGAAGGAAACGAAAACGACAGCTTATATTTCAAGCTTGTTACAAAGTGAAGGAGTCCGCTCGTACACATTTGATGACTGCACCGGACTCATTGCCGAAATCGGCACTGGATCTCCTGTTGTGGCTGTACGCGCAGATATTGATGCACTCTGGCAACAAGTAAACGGGGAGTTCCGGGCTAATCATTCGTGTGGACACGATGCACATATGTCGATTGTAATTGGGGCATTGTTGAAATTAAAAGAAGAAATCACAGAAGGTACGGTCCGGTTTATTTTCCAACCTGCTGAAGAGACAGGCACCGGCGCCTTAAAAATGGTCAATAAAGGTGTCGTCGATGATGTCGATTATTTGTTTGGCATGCATCTTCGGCCAATTGAAGAAGTTCCATTCGGGAAAATTACGCCATCCGTTTATCACGGCGCTGTTGCGTTTTTAAACGGAAGAGTGATTGGCGATGATGCGCATGGTGCCCGGCCATATCAAGGGGTAAATGCCATTGAAGTAATGTCATCACTTAGCCGTCAATTGAACACAATCAACTTTTCACCTTTTGAACCATACTCGGCAAAAATGACACGTTTGGAAGCGGGCGGACAAAGTTTAAATATTATTCCTGGATCAGGTAAGTTTGGTCTAGATGTACGTGCCCAGAGAAATAAGATTTTGCTTGAACTTCAAAAAGCTATTGAGCATAAAATTGAACAAATTAGTCTGCTTTATGAAGTGAAAATTGATTATGAATGGATGGATTTCACTCCGGCAGCCGAAGTGTCAAAAGATGCTGAAGCATTTTTGCGCAAAGGAATTATTGAAGTAGCTGGAAGTGAGGCGCTTGCTGAACCGCTCATTACACCTGGAAGTGATGATTTTCATTTTTATACCATTAAACGTCCTCATATTAAAGCAGCCATGATGGGCCTTGGTTCGAATCTTGTACCGGGTCTTCATCATCCTAATATGACATTTGACAGGCGTATTATTAAAATCGGTGCTGATGTGCTGGCGGCCAGTGTAAAATACGCACTCAAAGGCGATAATAGTTCTAACGAAAAACCGCAGTGACAAATTCGTCTCTGCGGTTTTTTAATGATGCTGAATGATTCCGGCTTTTTTGCGATGAATAGGCAAAAGCCGTTTTCTGTACATCGTGCCGATCATATTCAGCAGCCATGTTGGAAGGCGCTTCGGAAAAAAAGGTTTCGTATAAAAATGAATATATGCATTTTTAATATCTTCCCAGTTCATACAATCCTTCGTTTGCCGGAACCTGGCAACATCGATAAGTACAATTCTGCCCTCTCCTGTAACCATAATATTTCGCAAATGAACATCAGAAGGATTTAATCCTCTTTTCCGCGCATCTTTCAGGGCCAAATCTGCTTCCTGAACAAGTTCTTCCGGAATATCAATTCCCTCTTCTAAACATTGAAATAATGTTTTCCCATCGATCCAATCGATGACAATATAGGTATCACCCGATTCGTGAAGCTCTGGATAATTTGACAAACCGGATAACAGCCGGTAAATCTCCGCTTCTTCTTTTGCAATATACACTTTATCAGGATAGAAGACTTTTAATGCTTTATTCGTTCCTTGAATGCGGTACACAACAGCACTTCGCCCATCTCCTTCATGCAGCAGCCGCTCATCATGAACAATTGGTTTCCACGTTCCCTTTTTTCTTTGAAACCGTACACTTTCCGCTAAATGTTTATAACGTTTCAACGTCATTCCTCATTTCTTCTTTCTACTATTATATACAGCAAGTGCTCAAAAATCGATGAATGTGCACAACAAAACAAAAAATGCCTTCCCAGGCGAGGGAAGGCATTTTTCACCATGTATGTGTTAGTCTAAAATTGTGACGTTTACCGTACGTACGCCCCAGTTGTTTGCTGCATTTGTTGTCGCGACGTGAAGGTCAATTCTATTTCCTTTGATCGCACCACCAGTATCACCGGCAACGGCTTCCCCATATCCTTCAACGTATACACGTGAACCTAATGGAATGACATTCGGGTCAACGGCAACAACTTTTTTGCTGCGGTCATTGCGAAGATCGATACCTGTCGCTGTAATCCCTGAGCAGCCTGCGCAATCAGCTGTATAGGCTGTTGCTTTCATCGCGATTGTATTGCCTTGTGGTGCTGCTTCTGCAGGTGCAGGTGCAGCCGCCTGCTTCGTTTGGGCTGCTGGTGCTGAAGCTTTAGCTGCTGGTGCTGCTGCACTTCCGCTCGTTGAAAGAACGTCTCCAGGGTAGATCATATCGGAGGAAAGACCATTGATGGATTTCAGTGAACTCACTGAAATGCCGTGTGCTGATGCAATTTTGAATAATGTATCGCCAGCTTTAACCGTATATGTACCGTTAGAAGATGCTGATGCTGATTTGCTTGAGCCTGTTGTTGAAATGGTATCGCCTGCATAAATCAGGTGAGAAGAAATACCGTTAGCTGCTTTTAATTGCTCCACTGTCGTACCGCTTTTTTGTGAGATACTCCACAGTGTATCGCCTGGTTGTATTGTATATGTGCTAGCTGATGCAGCAGTGCCGAATAGGCTACCGCCGATTACTGTTGTTGCTGCAAGTGCCATCATTTGTTTCTTCATAGTTAAGAAAACCTCCTGGGTTGTTCCTGCCGGTATGATCTGATCAATCATTGTACGCAAGAATTGTTTAAATCTATAACTCTCCGTGACTGTAAGGACGACTGCAGATACGGGTCACAAAGGCATAGTAATTATTTTAGCCTTTGATCCTTTTTATATAAAAAGCGCTTAACGCTCTACTGCGTTTTCCGCTAACGAGATTAATTGTAACACGCTTAAGAACGTAATGTTTTTAAAAGGAGGTTACGGTTAGATGTGGAAATATGACATAACTGTTACAAGTAAACTCTTATTTCCATTTTGTCATCTAATTGACATACACGAGAAATGTGCAAATAAAAAAGGAGACGTTTAATCCGTCTCCCTTTCAAAAACCTTATTTTAAAATTTGTACTTTTACTGTGCGAACGCCCCAGTTTTTCGCTTTTTGAGACGTTGACATATGTACATCAATTTTATTTCCTTTAATCGCGCCGCCTTTGTCACCGGCAATGGCTTCCCCGTATCCTTCTACATACACTTTTGTTCCAAGCGGAATGACGTTTGGATCAACAGCGATTACTTTCGCATTCGGGTTTTTCTTTAAGTTAATACCTGTTGCTGTAATACCGGAACATCCTTTGCAATAGGCTGTATAGGCTGTTGCTTTAACAGTAATTTCTTTTACTGCATTTGTTGTTTTATTTTCTTTGGCTGGAGCTGGCTGGCTTGTGGCTGCCGCTGTTTTGCCAATTGTTAACTTTTGACCAACTTTAATGAGATTAGAAGATAGCTTATTCCATTGTTTCAATTGATCCACTGTTGTTTTATATTGAGTCGAAATTTTATAGAGTGTGTCTCCCTTTTGAACTGTGTGAGTAGCGGCCATTGCTTGAGCCGCAGAAGCTGAAAAGATCATCAGTGCAGCTAGAATTGACATTGCCATTTTTTTCACGAATAATTACCCCCTAGTAGTTGTAACAATGGAACGATTGTACCATTCTACTATTTCAAGACTATTACACTAGGATGTTCGTTTCATTACATTCATATTTCAATTGATTAATAATTCTGACCTTTTAAAATTATAGTCGTTCACATGATTTATATTGGTTCATATGTTCATAGTTGTATATAATATAGAATGTTATTTGCTTTCCTTATTCTATTTGATGGGAGATTTTAAGATGGCTTATCGGCTTCAGCTTTTTAAAGGGCTGTTTCGCTCTACTGATCAACTTTATCAGTTATCTCAAACTGAGAAAATTCACGGTTTGTGGACAAAGTTTTCACTGTTGCTTTTAAGCAGTGTTCTCTTATCTCTGCTTGCCGGTTACCTCGGCATACAAGGCGAGAGTATCTCCACGTATATGGCCGAATCGGATAAGTTTACTTATGAATGGCTAAAAGTGCTTTTTGCGGCAGGCTCAGGTCTATGGGGGCTGTTCTTTCCGTTGTTTTTCATTTTTATTCCGGCCTTGCTATTCTGGACATTTCTTGAAATCGACTTTAAAAAATTAGTTGGTTTGCAATGTATCGTCTTAACGATTTACTTAATTGAATATGCGCTTTTAATTGCGTGGAACGTTTTTTTCTCGATCCCGCGTGATTCCTCTCCTTTCTCACTCGGTGTTGTCGCCCAGTATGCAACTGAGAATGGTATTGCGATCCGCTTCTTCAGCTTTATTTCGATTTTTCAAGTATGGATTCTCATCATCCAGTATCGCTTCCTGCGTACCTCTGAAGCGAAAGGACCCTTTTTCGTTTTTCTCATGGTCTTCCTAATCGGGCTTGCATTCTGGATTTTATCGACATTATTCACATCGATTTATGTCGAGAATTTGTTTTAATTGAAAGAGGTGAACATATTGAAAAAAATAAGAAAACAAGTATGGCTGGCAGCGAGTGCTGTCGTTATTGCGGGAAACTTATATTTAACATTTAAAGAAGACAGCAAAGCGGACCGCACAGAATGGCTGCGGGAGTGGGACCGGGCATCAACCGGTGATGTCGTCCAATCATTTTCAACCAAAGGTGTTGTCGTACCATCCGATGAATATCCCATCTACTTTGATGAAAGTATGGGCTCCCTTAAACAAGTGCTTGTAAAAGAAGGCGATGCCATTCAGCCGGGCGATGAACTGTTTGAATATTCATCAACAGACATCGATGAAGAGATTGACCGTTTAACGGTAGAAAAAGAACAGACAGAGCAGCAAATTTCACTTATCGACAATCAATTAAGCCAGCTGCGCGTGCTATTATCACAAGCGGAGCGTAAAGAAAACGACAGGCAGACTTCAAGGAATACTGATCGGACAAACGATCCTGACAGCAACACGACCATCATCAGCTCAGGAGACGCTAGCACAACGATTGAAAATGAAATTTTGCAGCAAGAAACAGAGAAACAAAAACTGCAGGAAGAAACAAAGAAATATGATAAATTAATTACCTCGCAAGAAGTGAAGAAAAGGAATTTAATTGTTAAAAGTATGAATGAAGGCTATGTAAAAAAGATTGACCGCAGCTTAAACAATCCGCTTCTGATTATTAATTCCTCCGTTCCGGCAGTAGAAGGTGTATTAGATGAAAAGCAGGTGAAAAAAGCGGCAGCGAGTCAGCGCGTTGAAGTAACGGTTGATACAACAGCCGAACAATTTGACGGGTCGCTTACCGATGTCAGTCAACAGCCTGAAGAAGAACCATCTGTAAAACGGCAAAGTTTATATCCATTTTCAGCCCAGCTAAGCGGTGTTGAATCGTCTGACCTGTATCCCGGTTTAAAAGCGAATGTGAATGTGATCACGGCAGAAGCACTTGAAGCGGTCACGGTTCCTGGCACATCCATTTTAAAAAGCAATCAAAAAAAATATGCGATTGTCATGAACACACAAGGGAAACTAGAACGCCGCCTCATTAAAACAGACTTAACAGTTGATGGCGTTTTTCAAGTAACCGACGGCATTGAATCAGGCGAAGCAATCGTCATTCATCCACATGAACTTGTGGTGAAACGCGGACCGTTCATTACGCCTATTAATGCGGATCATGTGAAAAAGAAGACGTTTAATGATCTATCTCGTACAGATAAAATGAAATATATTTTACTAGGTGTTTTATCTTAATCTATGCGCATTCTGCTTTTATAACGAGCAGAATGCGCATTTTTTTCATGTTTTCTCCCTCTTATCTACTATTCTGTTAAAATGGTAATAAATAACGAATAATTGGAGGAAACCATGAAAAAGTGGATTTTTTTTCTATTAAGTGCCGTTTTGATCACCATGTCTGTACTTCCGCTTATGCCCCGAGCTGCTTCTTACATGCTGACAATTGCGGATACTCACATTTATACACCGCCATCTGGCGGAAAGGCGGCCGTATTAACACCCATCCCAGCCAACACGAACGTCCTTGTTATTAGTGCAGAAGAAAAGCGGATTCGGATTACTTGGCAAGGTATCAACGGATTTATCGCCCGTGAATATTTATCTGGCGGTGACGTGTCTGCAGTACATCCCGACACACCTGCCTCGGATGGCTATTTTCAGTTAGCGGCTGACGCCGAATTATTTAAAAAGCAAAATGGGGAAATGGTGAAAACAGGTCGTCTTTTGGCAGGCGAAGTATGGAAAAAGACCGGCACTGAAAATGGCTATATCGCCTTTGTATTTGGCCATACGACCGGCTACGTAAAGGAAGCAGATGTTACATTTTTAACAGAAGCGGTGCTTGCCGGCGGCGTCCAGCCAGGCGGAACATATAAAAACCGCGCAATCACACGAAAAACGACAGATTTACTTTATTCGAAAAACGGAACATTAACCTCAATGGGCCGTCTCCAATCAGGTGTCCTGTTTGAAACGCGTGCTGCTTATAGAGATTACTACATCATTGATATTGGCGGCCGTACCGCTTATGTGCGTAAATCGGATGTGACGCTCTATACAGGCAACTACGTGGATCCATTTAAAGCCATTACATATAGTCAAATGGAGAAAGATTTAAAAGAACTCATACTGTGGCATCCTGACATCGCGTCACTAGAGACGATCGGCAAATCAGTAGACGGCCGTGATTTGTACGCGTTGAAAATTGGTTCGGGAAAAGAAGAAGTAATGGTAAATGCTTCTCATCATGCACGTGAACATATTACAACGAACGTTATCATGGAGATGGCTGATCAATACGCCCACCTGTTTAAAACAAACGGAGAAATGAATGGCTATTCCGTTCAGAATATCTTAAAAAAAGCATCCATTTATTTCGTACCGATGGTAAATCCAGACGGCGTATCACTCGTTCAGCTCGGTGCAGGCAGCGCAAAAAACAAAGCATCCGTTTTGAAAATGAATGGCGGCAAATCGAATTTTTCTGAATGGAAAGCCAATGTGCGCGGCGTTGATTTAAACCGCCAATATCCAGCCAAGTGGTCGACGATTTGCTGTGATCCAGGCAAACCATCGCCGCAAAATTATAAAGGACCGATAGCATTAAGTGAGCCCGAAGCAAAAGCGATGTATGACTTTACACTTGCTCATTCTTTTAAAGCGAGCGCAGCGTATCATAGTTCGGGTCAAATTATTTTCTGGCACTTTCATCAATCAAGCGCCCTAAAAACAAGAGATGCTGCAATTGCCAAAAAAGTGAGCAGTAAAACAGGCTACAGCCTTGTCGCACCACGGTTGAATCCAAGCGGCGGCGGCTACACCGATTGGTTCATCCAGTCGGAGCAAAAGCCCGGGTTAACGATTGAAGTCGCTCCTTACGTCGGTAATCGTCCTGTCCCGCTTGTTTACTTCTCTTCTATTTGGAAGCAAAACAACTCGATCGGACTGCTGCTCGCCAACGAAAATATTAAGCAATAGATAGAATGAAACGAACTGCTGCAGCAGTTCGTTTTTTAGATTCGCGCACAACACCGTCGAGGCGCACCTATTTCCACAGATTCGCTCACAATCACACCAAATCACACCTATTTCCACGCATTCGCTCACAATCACACCAAATCGCACCTATTTCCACGCATTCGCTCACAATTACACCAAATCGCACCTATTTCCGCTTATTCGCTCACAACGACAAAAAAGCCACTGATCACAAAAAGATCAGTGGCTGCTTTCTATTTTTTCACAATGAATTCATACGGCGCAGTAGAAGCTGTACCGTTCGCTTCGCTGAGTGCAATAAAATACCTTCCTTTTGCGAGCTTCACTGTACCGATCTCTTCGTCGTTCTGGCCGTATCGGTCAAACTTGGCGACAAGTTTTCCTTTTTCATTATACACTTCCACCACACCATCCAAGTTTTGTCCGGCTGTGAAGGAAAACGAAATCATATCTTCTTTCGTCATATTCAGCAAGAAATAATCTGTATCGCCGAATGGAACGCCTGTGTTAAAGTAACCACGCGCCCCGTACTGGCCGTTCACTGTTTTCATTGCGAGCGGCTTCGTTGGCACATGATTGATGACTTTCGCATCGCCGTCTGCAAACTGATTGAACGTTGCGCCAACATTTATTTTATACGGCTGCAGGCTTGGACCTGTTGGCAAAAATGGGGCAACTTCTATAAAGTAACCCATCTCCTCTTTTGCTGCAAACGATGAATGCACTTCCCGTTCAATCGTAAAGGATAATAGATCAGGACCAAATATAGAAGCCCGTTCCATTTCATCTGGATCCATCACCTTGTCCCCATTTGTATCTTCCACAATTGCACCGTTGAAAATATGTTCCTGACGCAGTTCATATGGAATGCTTGTTTTTTGAGCATTTGTAAGCATGGATGATAGAATATCAAGCGTATAAATACGTGCTTTTCCATCATTCATAAAATAGTAATAATCGGTATCACCGGCTTGCACGAAGTAATTTTCATACGATTTTCCAGCCGTAATATCGAGCCCTTCTTCTGGCATATTTTGATCATTATCTATTTCTGCCGGCACGTTTGCGACTTTTTTCGACTTGAGCGTATACGGATCTGCTGAAATATTGTATAAATTATTCGTCAATTGTACAACGTATGTCGTTCCTTTTTTCAAGGCAATAGTTAGTTCTGGTGAACTGCCCATTCCGCCAAGCAAGCTCATCAATAAATCCATTTCACCGCCGCTGCCGTACACAGGTACAAGTGACCCGGCCTCTTCGTTATATTCCATCAATGTCATTGATGCAAGCTGGCTGTTGCCTTCACTGATCGAAAATTGATAAATGCCATCCTCTGAAGGTGTTAAACGGTAATAATCTTCGTCATACTCTGTTTGGAAATAGCCCCTTTTTTCTTGGCCGACTGTGTAAGGGAGAGCTTTTTCCATAATGGCTGTATCTTCATTCGCTTCTTCTTCACCTGCCTCTTCGTCCATCAATGAATCTTCTTTGAGCTCACCATATTCATTTGGCGAAATCTTTTTATTTAATAGCGCATCTTCAAGAGTTTCTTCTTTCGGCAATCCATCTTCATCCGCCGGTATTTCATGTTCTTCCACTTTCATCTTATACGGATAAGCAGATGAGCTAGACGAACCTTCATTCAGCTTATCAATATCCATCGATAGTAAATCAAGCAGTGATCCTCCAAGTAAATCATTACTAAATGTGGAATTCGTCACATTAATATGGTAATCGACTCCCGGTACAGCTTGGAATGACAATGTCTCCCCTTCATTCGTACCCCCATTGTTTGCATATGCAACCTCGTGATAGCCTGCATCTTCATTTTCTTCTGTTAGTATAGACGCTGACAATGCAGAATCGACACCTGGCAGGCCCGAAATCGAGACAGACAATAATTTCGGCTCATCTACAGATAACGTAAAATAATCTGTATCCGGTACTTCTTCTTCGTTGGTATATAGCGTGAAATCATTTTTCACAAATGGAAATGACGTAATCAAGATAGGGTTTTCTTCCGACGTCGCGTCTGGTGCAAGTGGTTCCACTTTTTCCGCTCCCAATGTGAAAGAGGACTTGCCTGATTCACTGTAATTGCCATTTGAATCTTTTACACCTATTAACAATGTTCCTGATTCTACTGCTGTAAATAAGTTACCTTCCTGTTCGCCTACGCGCGCCGCATTTACATCACGTACATATTCCGGCTCTCCATCTTCCGGCACAAAATACAATTCCATCGCATAATCGTAGCGATCGCTTCCATTTAGCACCGTCTGGACATGCTCACCTTCTGCCAGATTTGCCTTATACCAGTGCATGGTACCCGGTGATGTAAACGCACCTGTAAAGGTTTGTTTACTTGATGTCACTTCTTTCGCTGTTTGAAGCAATTCTTCTCCCAATTCATCAGGACGATCCGGCAGTTGGCTTATATCAAATTTCAACGCATTGAGCGGATTGATTAACCCGTTACCGTACGTTAAATCATAGCCTTTTTCGCCAAGATCGGTCGCCGTCTGTTCTAAAATATATTCAATCTCAAAAGCGGTTAAATCAGGGTATTTTGATTTTAATAAACCGGCTGTTGCTGCTACAACGGGTGAAGCCATTGATGTACCGGTCAGCCGGGCAAATTTGGACCCTGTTTCTGATCCATAAGCCGTACTGTAAATGTTTTCACCCGGTGCCACCACATCAACCGATGCACCGTAGTTGGAACTGTCAGACAGTTTTTTGAAGCCGTCAACATTGCCAACGTTGATGACACCTGGATACGATGATGGATAAGAATATTCATCTGTTGATTCATTCCCCGCTGCGGCAACGACAACCACACCTGAATCAATAGCGTATTGAATGGCTTCTTCAACGACTAACGACGGCATGTAGCTGCCAAGACTTAAATTAATCACATCAGCCCCGTTATCAACAGAATAAACGATGCCATCTGCAATGGTGTAATCATTGGCCCCCATACTGCCATTAAAGACATCGACCGGCAGCACTTTTGCATTCGGAAATACACCGTGGCCTCCCACTCCATTATCTTTTACAGATGCAATAATCCCAGCCACATGTGTCCCATGCAAATCACGGACCGGGTTTCGAGCTGGCTCGGCCGCATTGTATGGAGCAAGCAAATTGGCTTTTAAATCAGGGTGCTTATAATCAACGCCATCGTCCACAACAGCGATCGTTACATCATTTTTACCGGCAGCTAGAAGTGCCTTGTCCATATTTAAAAGGGCTAAGTGCTCCATTTTGCTTTTTTTAGGATCGGGTGCTGCGGCCAATCGTTTATATTGCACACTAGGTGTAATCGCGACAATTTCAGAACGCGTTTTATAAATACTTAGTACGTCACTTAATTTTTTTGATTTCGGAATCTGAACGACATCATACCCAAGAGATGGCAAACGTTTAACGATTGCGACACCTGCTTTTTTATGTATGCTTGTTGGCAGCGCTTTTGAATATTTAATGACAAGCCTCTGTGAATCAGTCATTTTCTGATCTTGCTGTGCTGCTTTGTATTCAGCTTCTTTTTGTTCGACCGGTGTTTCAGCTAGTGCCGCCCCCGGCAGGACAAGAGCTGCACTGACAGCTGCTGCCATCATTTTTTTCCATTTGTTCACAATGAATCCCCCATTCTCTTAGCCTTCTTTCTATCTTACCTTTAAATAGGGAAATTAGTTTCACTTTTTTTCATCAATTTCAATATTTTTCTTTTTATTTTCACATAAAAAAACGGCCCTGAAAATGAATTCAGGACCATTCGTTTTATTAAATAATACGGGCTAAAACAACACCCGGGATGTTTGATAATTTTTCTGTTAGACTAGGGATCACTTCACCGTTTACTTGATTATCGATATCAATCAGTGTATAGGCGTAATCACCTTTACTGCGGTTCACCATATCCGCAATATTCAAGCTGTATTCAGACAACGCACCTGTAATTTGACCAACCATATTTGGCACGTTTTTGTGTGCAACAGATACACGGCGTTTTCCTGTGAATGGAATTTCAATATTACCAAAGTTAACTGAGTTTTTAATGTTGCCGGTTTCTAAATAATCTTTCATCTGTAGAGCAGCCATCAACGCACAGTTTTCTTCTGATTCCGCTGTTGATGCACCAAGATGCGGTGTTGGAATGACATTTTTCATGCCTAATACATTTTCATTCGGGAAGTCTGTAATGTATTTTCCAATTTTTCCGCTCTCAAGTGCTGCTTGCAAATCTACTTCATTGACGAGCTCGCCGCGTGAGAAGTTCAAAATGCATGCGCCGTTTTTCATTGATTTATATGCTTCTTTATTAAACATGCCGCGCGTATCGTCGGTAAGCGGCACGTGAACAGTAATGTAATCACTTGCTGCAAAAAGCTGCTCAATTGTTAAAGCACGCTGTACATTGCGTGATAAGTTCCATGCGGTATCAACAGAAATAAATGGATCAAAACCAATAACATCCATATCAAGGTCAAGTGCATTGTTTGCAACGAGCGCACCGATATGACCGAGACCGATAACACCGAGTGTTTTTCCTTTTACTTCGCGGCCGACAAACTGCTTTTTGCCTGCTTCTACAAGTTTAGGGATCTCATCGCCTTTTCCTTTTAATTCTCTTGTCCAGTTTACACCGTCAAATAAATTACGGGAAACAGCCATGATCGTTGTCAAAATTAATTCTTTCACGGCATTTGCATTCGCACCTGGCGTATTGAACACGACAATGCCCCGCTCTGTACATTCTTGAACCGGAATATTGTTTACGCCGGCACCGGCACGAGCGATTGCTTTTACATTATGATCTAGCACTGTGTCATGCAAGTTCGCACTGCGAAGCAAAATTCCATCTGGGGTATTCGTTTCATCGTTTACTTGAAAATTTTCCGCATTTTCAAATACATTTAGACCAACATCAGCAATATTGTTTAATGTTTTAATCGTATACACGTTTTTACTTCCCCTCTTCTGTTGAATGAGTCTGTTCGAAATTTTTCATAAATGCAACAAGTGTTTCCACACCGGCAACTGGCAGTGCATTGTATACACTTGCACGCATACCGCCAACAGAACGATGTCCTTTTAATGTTTCAAGACCGGCTGCTTTCGCTTCTTTTACAAATAACGCATCAAGTTCATCGCTTGGAGAGACAAATGGAATATTCATCAGTGAACGGTCTTCTTTTTGTACGGGTGAACGGAAGAATGCAGATGTTTCTAAATAATCGTATAAAAGAGCTGCTTTATCACGATTGATTTTTTCCATCGCTGCAATACCGCCGCGCTCTTCCAGCCATTCAAAAACAAGCTTTGCCACATAAACGCCGAATGTCGGCGGTGTATTGTAAAGTGAGCCGCTTTCTGAATGTGTTTTGTAATCAAGCATAACCGGAACGGATTTTTCTGCTTTACCGATTAAATCTTCACGAATAATAACGAGTGTTAAACCGGCAGGACCGATATTTTTTTGTGCACCGGCATAAATAAGGCCAAATTTCGACACATCTATTTCTTCCGACAAAATATTCGATGACATATCCGCTACGAGCGGTACATTTCCTGTATCCGGAATCGTATTAAAAACCGTACCTTCAATGGTGTTATTCGTCGTAATATGTACATAGTCTGCTTCTGCATCAATCATATCCGCTGTAATTTCTGGAATATAGCTGTAGTTTTTGTCTTCTGAAGAAGCAATAACGCGAACTTCTCCGTACTTTTGCGCTTCTTTAATCGCTTTTTTTGACCATGATCCTGTATTAATGTAATCTGCCTTTTTGCTTCCTGCAAACAAATTCATTGGGACCATTGCGAACTGCTGGGATGCGCCGCCTTGAAGAAATAACACTTTGTAGTTATCTGGAATGTTCATCAACTTGCGAAGAACCGCTTCCGCTGTTTCAATAATATCTGTAAACCATTTTGAACGGTGGCTCAGTTCCATAACCGACATGCCTGAACCTGCATAGTTTGTAAGTTCTGATTGCGCTTTTTCAAGTACTTCAAGAGGCAGCATAGAAGGACCGGCTGAGAAATTATACACTCGTGTCATCATTTTACTCCTTTATTCGTGTTATTTTTGGGAATTTAAAAAATTTGTACTTTTTTGTACTTTATTGATATCCGAATTATAAAATAACACGGCGCACATATCAAGGGCAGTTCCTCTATCTTTTCAATGAAACCATCGTTTTTTCCGCTTACATTGCCTGTTTCAAACGCTGTTTTCAATTACGAACATTTTGTTAATTTTTCATTTTTTCATTCGCTTTTTAAATATAAACCGCTTTTTTGGTTAATTAGGCATTTTATTGCGGAAAAAAGCGGACGTCATCTCATGCTTCTTTATTCGGCCTTTTTCCAGAATCGATAGTCAAATGAGCACGTTTTGGAGTATAATGGCTACGATTTATATGTCAATCTTAGGAGGAATCTTTTCTTGCGCACTTATCAAATTGATGAACGGCCGCCGCTCCCGGCGTTGATCCCGCTCAGTCTTCAGCATTTATTCGCCATGTTCGGGTCAACCGTTCTCGTGCCGATTTTGTTCGGTGTAAATCCTGCGACCATATTGTTAATGAACGGAGTCGGTACGCTTATTTACATTTTCCTTTGCAAAGGACAAATTCCAGCCTACCTCGGTTCCAGCTTCGCTTTTTTATCACCCGTCTTTTTAGTTATGTCAAATGGAAGCTACAATCAGGCACTCGGTGCTTTTATCGTTGTCGGATTCATTTTTATTGTTGTGGCCGGCATTATTAAGGTGGCCGGCAGCGGCTGGATTGATGTCGTCTTTCCGCCTGCAGCAATGGGCGCAATCGTAGCTGTTATTGGACTGGAGCTTATCCCGGTGGCCGCAGGAATGGCTGGCATTATCTCATCAGATGGCGCAGCAGACTGGTCACCCGACCGCAACACGATTATTGTCTCCATGCTGACACTTGCCATTACAATTATCGGCAACGTTATGTTTCGCGGATTTTTAAAAATCATCCCTATCTTAATTGGCATTATCTCTGGTTATGTCATTGCAGCCTTTTTTGGCATGGTAGACTTGCAGCCCGTTCGCGACGCCAAATGGTTTGCTTTACCCGACTTTTACCGGCCTGAATTTGACTGGACGAGCATTGTCATCATTGCTCCCGCTGCTCTCGTTGTCATCGCTGAACATATCGGGCATCTTGTCGTCACGCAAAACATCGTCGATCGTGATTTAATGAAAAAGCCCGGTCTCGGCATTTCTTTGTTCGGAAATGGCATTTCAACTGTTTTATCCGGTTTTGTCGGTTCAACGCCAAATACAACATACGGCGAAAATATCGGCGTTCTCGCGTTAACAAAAGTATATTCAACATGGGTGATCGGCGGGGCAGCTGTGATGGCGGTTTTCTTATCCTTTTTCGGCAAACTAGCCGCACTCATTTCAACGATTCCAACAGCTGTAATGGGCGGTATTTCTTTACTGCTTTTTGGCATTATCGCTGTTTCCGGTTTACGGATGCTCGTAGAATCCAAAGTTGATTACTCAAAAACAACAAATATGATTTTAACCACTATTGTACTTGTGATCGGTTTGTCCGGCGCCACATTTACATGGGGATACTTGCAGCTAAAAGGGATGGCACTTGCTACCGTTATTGCTATTTTATTAAGTCTTTTCTTTACTCTCATTAATAAGTTAAAGCTTTCAAACGATTATGAATAAGACGAAAAGGGATCAAGGGGCAGGTACCCCATCGATCCCTTTTTTAATTTGCTTACGATTCGACTGTCGGCTTTGTTCCCTCATATGTCCAGCCATCTTCCTGGTAGGCTTTGCCTTCTTTCATCAGCTTGCCAAGTGCACGTTTAAACGCTCCTTTGCTCATGCCAAAACGCTTCTCGATTTCTTCCGGGAGACTTTTATCGGAGTACGGCATTTTCCCGCTGCGGCTCATTAAGTATTCATACACTTTCTCTGAATCTTCCAGCTGCCGTTCGTGGCGGCGTCCGAGCAGTGATATGTTTATTGAACCGTCATCATGTACATCAATAATACGGCCTTCTACCGTCTGTCCAACACGCGGTTCATCTTCACGCTGTGTCGGATGTAGAAAGGCCCGATGGTGTTCAGCGGTAATAATCCATGAACCCGCTTTTCCCGTCCGGTACACGATACCGGTAAAGTCTCTATTTAAATCTGTTTTGTTTGCTCGTTTGGCAATATCCCAAATGGTTTCCTCTGTCGCCGGTTTTGCAAACAGCCGTCCATTTTTATCAAGTTTCAGCGTACAATATAATTTGTCGCCTTCAATCGGCCGCACTTCATATTTATAAGGTAAATCATCTTCAGATACGAGCGCGTCTTTGGAAATGCCGATTGAAACGAATACACCAAGTTTATTTACTTCCTCTCCAACAACTTCCGCCCACGCATATTCGCCCAGCGTCATAAGTGGTTTATCCATCGTTGCAGCTAAACGTCCACCATGATCTTGATAAAGAAATACCTTAACCGGCTCATCCGGATCAAATCCCTCTCTCACTTCGCTGTGATGCAAAAGAACAGAATCCCCCTCTTCATCCATTAAAAACCAGCCGTACTCCTGTTCATTTTTCACGGTTAATGTAACAATTGTTCCCGCTTCAAGCGCCATACACGCACACCCTTCCTAAAAGTTCTCATTGCTGTTCATTATATCAGCTTTCCCGCAGTGATGTTTAACAATTCATCGTGTCGGGTACACTTGAATTAACTAACACTTTAAACTGAAAGGTGAGAAACAAAAATGGCGCGTTCAACTGGATCACTGAAAAACCTAATGAAAATGGGAATTAAATATGGACCAATTATTTATCCACTTATTAAAAAATATTTAAATAAACGAAAAGCAGCAAAAGTATATAGACCAAGATAAAAACAGATGAAGGTTTCCCCCCTTCGTCTGTTTTTATTCTTTACTGCCCCTTTTCTTCCTTTTCCATTAAATAGGAATCACATCATTTCATCTCTGCTCGCCCTCACCGTTCACGCATTTTCTCTTTTTTAATGATGCACTTTGTCAAATCCATAACAAGATCTTTGTCAACAGGTGATCGTGTTTTGTCCTTTTGTCATTCTGATCAATGCTCATTATTGCGGTCGCCGATTCCTTGCGAGCCGGTTTTAAAGGACCAGACGTCTGAACGTACCTCGCCTCCATAAGAATCCTTTACTTTTACATACCAGTCGTACTGTGTGGAATGCTTAAGGTTTTTCCATTTTGCTTTCGCTAAGCCCCCATCTTTTATGTTTGCTTGTGAGTCAATTTTTTCATCCGTGAATACTTCCACGTTAAACAGATCTGTTGCCACGACTTTTTCCTTCGGCGTTAAATCCGTTTCAATGACAAACTCATCCTTGCCCGGATAATCTCCGGGATTATAATAGTTGTATTGATCCAAATACGGCGAATACGTCTGCATATAAATTTTGTTTTCAATCGGATTCACTTTCATTAAACGAAGGAAACCTTGTCCTCCTTCAGGCCCACCCTGATAATCAGCAAGCATTTGATAGACTTTTCGGTCCATTTTGCCATCCCGATTATCATCAATTTCATCAATAAGTGTTTCACTGTCATGGTAATGACCTGACAAGACAGCAATGACATTTGCGTTTGTTTTCACGACTTCATTGAATAATTTGTCGCCAATCGGGCTGCGGGTTCCAGAAACGAGCAAGTACTCATGAAAGTTGAGAATCGCTTTACGGTCCTGATACTCAGCGAGCACTTTATTCAGCCAGGTGATGTCTTTATCATTTATTCCCCAGCCCATGTACAGCATGATAAAGTCATTTCCATTTGAACTGATTAAGTCGTAATGGCCGCGATTGTTTTTATACGACTCCCCGTAATGCTTTTGCCCCGCAAAACGATGTTCACCAAAATATTTGCTGTATTCATTATAGTCACCTGTTTTATGCCCTACATCGTGGTTGCCTGCCAGTACGCCATAAGGGATCAATGCATCGTCAAGCGTATGCATAAATGTATCTGCACGCTCCCATTGAATCGGCTGATCTGCTTCATCTACAAGATCGCCCGTATGGAATACGTACTTTAATTTCATTGCTTCTTTTTTTTCCGCTATCCATTTTGTCATTCGGTCAAAAATGTGCGGATAGCTTTTTGAATAATACTGTGTGTCAGACATCCAGACAAAAGAGTAATCAAACTCGGTTGTTGAGGCAATTTCATCTTGGACTATTACCTGCATTTTTCCGTTCTTCACATAATCAATGCCCTTTACGCTGCCGGAGAGAGTGAAATTTTGACTGTCCCTTGCAATTTTCCATTCCTGCCTTTCCCACTTCTTCTTTTTATAATCCCATACATACATCGACACTTTCCGGCCGATAAGCGATTTTCCTTCCCAATTTATTTTAATTTCATCATTTACATCAACTTTTTGATCAACAGCTACTTCAAAACGATGGTAAGGAAATTTTTCTACAGAAGAAGTTTCAATGTATTCTCCATCTGCTTTTGACAGTTTCACTTTATCTTTTACAGTTGTTTCATCTGGCGGCGAAAGCTGGGCTGGCGGCTCACGGTCGGCGCTGTTTTCATAAACAGTGACTTCTGCATCCGCTCCTCCGTACTTAAAACCTCGGTAAAAATCAACATCCAAACTGTCTTTTGTCGGATCGGTTACCTTTACCTGAAGCTTTGCGTGATCGGGATGAACCTGTTCCAATCCGTTCAGAGGCGACTTTATTTCAGGATCATATGGTTTTTCTTGCACAACCGTAAACGAAATCGATTTTCCCGCTTCATTTCCAGCACGATCTACAGCTGTAAACTCGACGGTATGAACACCGGCAGCCATTTTGGCCGAAGAGGTTTCCAATGGCAATATTATTTCTTTTCCGTCCAATAAAGCGGTGACGTTTTCAACATCCGCATAGGTATCTTTGGCTTCTGCCTGAATGGTAAAGCTTCCTTTATATTCCTTTCCTTCTTCAACCGATGGCGTAATCACCGGCGCACTGTTATCGACAATAACCTGGGCCTCTGCAGGAACAGTACCATCCGCTTTAATCACATGATTCCCTTCTGAAATCTGCCTAGTATCCCATTTATATGCTTTCGCTGTAAATAATTGATCCGGCAATGTATAGCGAAATTCGACCATCGGCTTTGCACTCCCGCCGTCACCCATGCTTATTTCCTGAGTAATATTGTTGTATCGGGGATCGTACAAAGTCGTTCCATCCTCCAGGACAAGACGAACATTTTTTATGTAAAAATCGTCCTTATTTCCCTCTGAGTTTGTATCAAACGGGGATACTTTCGTGCCTGCACGAATCGAAATTTTCGTTTCTTTCCCTATTGAAAACTGATTGGGGTTGAGCGGCACGGTCATCGTCTTATATTGATTAATCGTGTCATCGAAAATGTGCAATGTTTTGTCGCCAATTGTAATGCCATTTTGAAAATACACATTGACTTTCTTAACATCAAACGCAAAGTATACCTGTGCCGCTAACGCTGGCTCTGTCTTACTTGTCACTTCTTTCCGGTCAATTGAAAGCTGCGAATTGGCTCCGAAAGCTTTAATCGTAACCGTTTTACTTAAAACCGAGCCATCCTCCACATTTAATCCGGTTTTTTCTGTATCGTCATTTAAAATAGCGATGCCTGTCGGGTCCGTTTCAACGATATTTGTTCCATCGGAAACGTGTACATAATAGTCCAACTTCTTTTTGCCAAGTAAATCAGGTGAATACACCGTATGAAAAAACAAACTGGTTGCTTCATCTCTTGTTAAATCAACCGATGTATACCGGGCTTCCTCTCCTGTTTTGTATAATAGGCGGACCGTTTTGACCGACTGATCGTCGGTAACATCAAATGTTAATGTGACATTGTGGCGTGCAGAAATAGGAGCTGTTTCCGTTAAGTCTTCTACTACTGGCTCTATCGAATCAAACATTCCTGATCGCTTCACGGGCGGTACCTGTATGTAGGCGACGGTGCCCGGTGTAGCCTCTTCGCTTGCACTGCTGTATTTCTCCATCTCTTTCACGCCCGCCACGCGAGGAAATGTGTAGAAAATTCCTTTATTTGCATCCGTGTCATCTACATTCGGTTCATCATTATAGTAAGCAGCTGAAATATCTTCCCCTGTGTTCATGGCAATCGCTACGCCACGGTGGCTGTCGTTTGCCATTCCATTCGAATGTACTTTCACGATGTTTACATTTTCTGTTAAATTAACGCCGTATGCTTTATTAAAGTCTCCAATCGTTTTATCTTGATTGCCCGCATTGATAATCCAGTACACCATAACTTCACCTGCCTGCAAAACAACATCTTCTTTACCGGGTTTCCAGACTAAATCAGCTTCTGAACCTTCTCCCGGATAGCGGTAACGAATTTTATAATCCTTTAAATTCACCTCTTCGTTCAGGTTATTGTACACCTCAATAAATTCATATCCGTCGAGGCTGTGTACATCGTCCGAATTCGGAACCAGCTCGGTTACAAGAAGGGACGGCACTTGCTGCGGATCATAATCCATTCCTTCTATCTTGACCGTATATTCTTTTGTTTTTGCCGTATGGTGACCGTCAAATGCTTCCAGACGGTACTTAACTTCCTTAGATAAAAGTTCTTCTTTGCCGATCACCGCTTCAAACTGATCGCCTTTCCTTTTTGTCATCTCTTTCTCCAGCCATTTTCTGCTTTCTGATCCTTTGTAATATACTTTCACATGATCCATCTCTGTTTCATCCTTGACCAAAGCACGAATCACCATATCGTTTCCTGAGGAGAGGCTTTCAGCCGGTGTATGAGTTATAATTGGTGCAGCTGTATCTTTCTTAGATGCCGATATTTTTACTGCCAGGGCAGGTGAAGTGAGGAACATGAGGATAAAGACAGATAAACAGCTGGCTAAAATGAGTAAATAAAAAGGCTTCTTGCGCATAAATAAAAATTCCTCCTTTAAAATAGCATCTTTAGCCAGTGTAAGAAGTAAATGTCGAATCCGTAAATAATGGTGAATAGTCTTCCAAACAGAGAAAAAATAATTTTCACCCCGGCTAAATGTATCCTTATTCAAACGTCAAATTTAAGGTGTATTTCGGAATATTATGCGCTGTTTTCTTACAAAAAAAACGGCTCCCAAAATGGAAGCCGTTCAAGAATATTATAATTCGTCAAATCCATTGTCCTGCACGTTCACTTTGACGTATTGCCGTGAGCGCTGTTCAAAGAAATCCGTTTTGCCAAGATCAACATCTTCATATGCTTTAATCCATTTCAATGGATTTTTGCGGTAATCCGGGAACGGTTTATCGTAGCCAAGCTGACTGCAGCGGACATTCGCGTAAAAATAAATGTACGCCTCCACCTCTTCTACATCGAGGCCATCAATTTTGTCTCCAATCACTTCGCGCGCCCATTCCACTTCAAGCGCCGCTGCTTCACGGAAAATCGCTTCGACTTCAGCGGCACGTTCGTCCGTATCCAGCTCCGGATATTCCGTCAGCAATTCACGATAAATTTTCACGAATAAATCAACGTGAAGCTGCTCGTCGCGGTTAATGTAATTGATCATCGTACTCGTCGCCACCATTTTCTGGTGGCGTGCCAAATGATAAAAGAACGCAAATCCCGAATAAAAGAATAATCCTTCCAAAATCACATCATACACAATCGACTCAAGCATATTTTCCACAGTTGGCTGCCTCACGAACGAGTCGTATCCCTTCATCACAAAATCATTGCGTTTCTCAAGCACTGGCTCACTTCTCCAGTAATCAAACACACGATCCTGTTCCGATTTCGTTACTAAACTTGACAAAACATACGAATAGCTGTGATTATGAATCACTTCTTGCTGGGCCAAAATAATCATCAATGCCTGCAAGCTTGAATCGGTTAGATAATCCGCCACTTTGCCTGCATAATCCGTCTGAATACTATCAAGCAGCGCAAGCAAACCAATTGTTTTCAAAAACGCTTCCCGCTCCGAATCGGTTAACTCTGGAAACTGCTTCACATCCGTTCCCATATTAATCTCAAACGGGGTCCAGAAATTCCCAAGCATCCGCTTATATTTTGGATAGGCCCAATCAAATTTCACATCGTCCCAGTTCAGCACGTTTGACGACCGGCCGTTCACAATCGCCGTCGAACGGTTTGGTGCGTCTTTGTCCATTAATTTGCGCTTCTCCATCATTGTCATAACAACATCCTCCTTAACTCGAGCACGATTCACATTCAAGCAGCTCAACCGATGTCGAACGAACATAATACGTCGTCTTCAATCTGCTTTCCCACGCAGTTAAATGCAAATCAAGCAATTCTTTCGCTTTAATCGTATTTTGAACGTACAAATTCAATGACACGCCTTGATCGATATGACGCTGACGCGCTGCATTTTGACGGAGCGTCCACTGCTGATCGATAAAGTACGCAGACTTGTAGTACCATGTCGTCTCGGAATTCAAATCCGGAACCGTCACGGGAATTTTGTAATCTTTCTTTTCTTCCGAGTAACTCTTTTGGAAAATCGGATCGATACTTGCTGTACTTCCCGCAATAATCGATGTCGATGAGTTCGGTGCAACAGCCATCAAATAGCCGTTTCGCATCCCATTTTCACGTACATTCGCGCGAAGTTCATTCCATTCTGAACTTTCGTAGCCACGCATCTCAAAATAAGCGCCTGTTTCCCAATCAGATCCGGCAAATAACGGATAGGCTCCTTTTTCTTTCGCCAGTTCCATCGATGCCTCAATCGTCAAACGGGCAATGTGTTCATAAAGTGAATCCGCGTATTCAACCGCTTCATCCGCTTCCCAGCGAACGCCCTTCAGTGCCAGGAGATGATGCCATCCGAACGTGCCTAGCCCAATACCTCGGTAACGACTGTTCGTCCGCTCCGCCTGCGGAACCGGAATCATATTCAAATCAATAACGTTATCAAGCATCCGTACTTGTATTCTGATCAAACGATCCAATACATCCGCCGGCACCGCTCTGCCAAGGTTAATCGACGACAAATTACACACAACGAAGTCGCCTGGTTTTTTACGTGTTACAATCACATCATCTTCCAGCTGAATCGATTCAAATAACGTCGCACTCGTATTCTGAGCGATTTCAGTACACAAATTACTTGAGTAAATCATGCCTTCATGTTTGTTGGCATTACGGCGATTTACTTCATCACGGTAAAACATGAAGGGGACGCCTGTTTCAAGCTGTGAGCGCATAATACGCTTCATGATGTCAATCGCCTGAACCGTTTCACGTGATAATCGGTCATCGTTGACGCATTGCTCATATTTCGTGCGGAACGACCCTTCACCCCGTTTTTCATCATAGTAGTCTTCCAATGAAAAACCCATCACCGTCCGCACTTCATGCGGATCAAATAAGTGCCAATCGCCGCGCGCTTTGACTTGCTCCATAAACACATCCGGCAGGCAAATGCCTGTGAAAATATCATGGGCACGAAGACGTTCATCACCATTGTTCAATTTCAAATCTAAAAATGGAAAAATATCTTTATGCCAAACATCTAAATAGACTGCAATGGCTCCTTGACGCTGGCCGAGCTGATCGACGCTGACTGCTGTATTATTCAGCTGTTTAATCCATGGCATGACGCCGCTTGATGCCCCTTTAAATCCGCGGATAGAAGAACCGCGGCTCCGCACTTTTCCCATATATACACCGATGCCGCCGCCGTATTTTGATAAGGTTGCAACATCTGTGTTGCTGTCGTAAATACCTTGCAAACTATCGTCGACTGTATCGATAAAGCAGCTCGACAGCTGTCCATACGGCTTGCCAGCATTCGCCAATGTCGGTGTAGCAACTGTCATGTACAAGTTACTCATTGCCCAGTATGATTCAGCAATTTTCTCCAAACGATTTTCCGTTTCATTTTGCATCAATGTCATCGCAATCATGAGCCAGCGCTCCTGCGGAAGCTCAGCTGGTGTCTTGTCAAAATCACACGCAACATAGCGGTCCATCAACATTTTCAATCCGATATATGTAAATAATTGATCGCGCCCTGGCTGCAATAATCGTCCTATTTCTTCAAGTTCACTTTTCGTGTAAGCGGTCAGTATACGGCGATCATATAAGCCTTTCTCTGTTAAAATTCGAACATGAGAAGCGAAATCTTCATAAACTCTTTCATCCAAGGTTTTGCGTTTAGCCGCTTGCTCGCGGTAAACTTCCTCCAGATGGATGCGTGCAGCAACGAATGTCCAATATGGTTCTTCTTCGTCTAAAAAGCTAAGCGACTCGAGTACCATTGCCTTGGACCAGGCAGAGGCACTAAATTCCTGATGTTTTGTTATCCATCGTTCGCTGATTCGGAGAAGCGGACCGATTTTCTCCTGGCCAAATTCGTCTGTTAAACGGGTCAGCAGCTGATCAACGGCTGGAATGGTTGTGATTGTCAATATGATTCCTCCTGTTTTGTACAAAATAAAAAGAGCGATAGATGCAGCCTCTTCGGCTGAGCTATCGCTCTGAATGGGTAAAATGGGGAAACAAACGGAATCCGCCGCTTCCACCTCTCAACCCCCGAAGAAAGTGTCGCTTTCAGAAAAACAGGCAGGTCTCCTGGCTTGTGCGTCGTCCTCCTGCCGCCTTCCCGTTTTCACAGTGGCTCGGCATTCGTCTGCACTTACAGTTGCGGGGACAGCTCCGGCATTGAACCGGATTCCCTTTTAAACCATTACTGGTACCTTTTTTTCATCACATACTATATATTGTGTTTTCATACTTTTCAAATACTAACATATTGTGCCTGCAATGTACAGAATAAAATCCGCAAAGAGATTTCTTTGCGGATTTCGTTGTTAAGGAGTACCTATAAGAGAATGACTCCATACATTGTACATCGTCATAGCAAATTGTTCACGTGTAATGTTGTTTTCAGGATAGAACATCGCGTTTGCTCCACCGTTCATTATGCCGCGAGAATAAATAGCATTAATTTCTTCGTTCGCCCAATGATTCATTGGTACATCTTTGAAGATGGAAGACGCTCCTGCTTGAAGGTGAAGGGACTGCGTCAAGACACGAGCCATCTGCGCTCGGGTTAATGGCTTGTCCGGATTAAATTTTGGTGCTTTAGCAAAAATGCCCGCTTCCGTAAGTTTCGCAATCGCTGTATACGACTTCATTTTTGAAGAAACATCAGAGAATCCAGGATTTGGAGCCGTGCCCGTTTTATCCAATGTACGCGCTAAAATAATCGCTGTTTCTGCACGTGTAATATTGCTTTTCGGCGCAAATGTGCCGTCAATATTTCCGCTGATCACACCTGCTTCCGCTAACTTTATAATGGCAATGCGCGCCTGTGAACTTAGCTTATTAATATCGCTAAACCGATCTGCCGGTGCAGCAGGGTCTGGATCTGGTTTCACAGGGCCAGGATTTGGTGTCACAGGGCCTGGATCTGGTGTTGTGGTAACATCCCATACCTTGAAGAATTGGTCCGCAAACACTTTGTACCCCGCTTCATTCGGATGAACATCATTTGCATTGGGCAAATATTCTGCTTTAAACGAAGAAGATACGTCTATAAATGTTACACCTTGAGCTTTTGCCGTCGATTTTAACTCACTATTAAAATAGTCAAATGCGATCGTTAAATTCTCTTTCTTTGCTCCCTCTTCCATGCTTGAATATGGGAAATAGTAGCCAAATAGATAAATATCCGCATTTGGATTTATTGATTTTATTTTTTTAATACTTGCGGTCAAATTCTGGTTTACTTTAGTTACAACTTCTAAAGCTTTTAACGGATCATTGCTTCCTGTATTGACAAAAGCCAGTAAATCATTCGCTCCTGAAGAAATCGTGATAAGCTCTGCATTTTTAACAGCGGCTTGAACATCCGAACTTTGTAATTTGGCCAATAATCCAGTGCTTGTTTCACCTGGAGTGGCAAAACGTTTGGTAAATGATGCAAGCGCCGCCTGCTTATCCAGCTTTGCCGCAATCATATCTGTATAGCCTGTGCCGATTGTCTTATATGGCGTTTGTCCTGCGGCAATTGAATCACCAAGTGCAACATAATCCTCTTTTACGATGGCTGCTTCTGCTGAAGGAGCCATCATTGCGGCAATAAATAGAAATGACGCTAAAAATATTGAAACTATTTTCTTCAAATCAATTTCCCCCTTTTTACACTATAAACTTTCTTTATTTTACCATGTATGACAGGCAACTTGCTTCAACTTTACAGAAAAAAAGAAATATATGTTATAATAAGTTAATGTTTGAACTGGTTTAAATAGGGTACAGTAATGTAAATGAACATTTTTAGAACGGAGATGACAAAAGATGAATTTGAAGAAATTAATCAAGTACGGTGCTATTATCGCTCCAATCGTTTACCCGAAAGTAAAAGATCGCATGGGAACACGCAACTTGCGTAAGACATATAGCGATTCACACAGAACGCGCATGTCTGGAAAAAGCATTCTTGAAAAATTAAAATAATGTTTGACTAGTCTCTGATGAAAATCAGAGACTTTTTATTTTCAAAGTGTGTCCATTTCCCCTCAATCATAAAAAAGGCCCCCGTGCATCTGCACCGGGGGGCCTTCATCTTTATTGAAGCACAGCACTTTTGCTGAAAAATTCTTCATATAATTCCCGCAATACGTTGTCTGTATCTTTTTCTTGAATGCCGAACACAAGGCTGACTTCCGATGAGCCTTGATTGATCATTTCAATGTTCGCACCGACACGAGAAATAGCTGCCGTTGCACGTGCGGAAAGGCCAAGTGTATTGTGCATTCCTTCTCCGACAAGAACGATCATGGCAAAACCGTGTTCAATGTGTGCTTTGTCTACTTGTAATTCTTTGCGGCAGCGCTCTAAAATACGATCTTCTTTTTCCGGTGTTAACTGGTGGCTGCGTACAATAATAGACAAATCATCAATGCCTGATGGTGTGTGCTCATAAGACACTTCTTCATCTTCCAAAATTTGCAAAAGCTTGCGGCCAAAACCGAGCTCACGGTTCATTAAATACTTGCTAACATAGAGTGTTGAAAAACCTTTATCGGCGGCAATGCCAATAACCGGACTTTTCGAATATTCACGTTCCGCTACAATCATTGTACCCGGTGCAGATGGATTGTTCGTATTTTTAATACAAACTGGAACAGAATGCTGAAATGCGGGCATTAATGCTTCATCGTGAAAAACAGAGAAGCCTGCATACGACAATTCACGCATTTCACGGTATGTCATCCGTTTAATTTCAGCGGGACTGTCTACAACATTCGGATTTGCTGCGAATACTGAATCGACATCTGTAAAGTTTTCATACAGCTCCGCTTTCACCGCAGATGCTAAAATCGAGCCGGTAATATCTGATCCCCCACGTGCAAATGTCATCATAACCCCTTCTTTTGTGTAACCGAAAAAGCCTGGGAAAACAACAATTTTACTGTTTTGACGAAGCTTTGCCAGGTTTTCATATGCTTCTGGAAGGGCGCGCGCACGACCTGGCTCATCGCTTACAATGAGTCCTGCTTCTTTCGGATTCACATATTCAGCCTCTAGTCCGATGCTTGTAAAATAAGCTGCAATTAATTTTGCATTATTGTCTTCACCGCTCGCCTTCAACTGATCCATGAAGAGCGGCGGGTTGTCACGGTTTTCTTCCAAACGTCCGCGCAAATCTTTTTCAATAATGTTTACAATCGTATCGTCAAGACCAAGACCTTGTGCAATATCTGCATACCGGTCGACAACGGCCTTCAATTCGTTTTCTGCATCTTGATCACGCAACGAAGCATGAGCAAGGGCAATTAATAAATCCGTTACTTTTATATCATCACCGAAGCGCTTGCCCGGCGCTGATACAACAACCGCTTTCCGTTCCGGTTCTTCTTTAACGATGGCCGCTACTTTTTTAATTTGTTCGGCGCTTGCAACGGATGTTCCACCAAATTTACATACAATCATTTTATTTGCCACTCCTTGCTTGTTTGCATTCTTAGCTGACTATAGGCGGAAATGCCGCTTTATCTGAAAGATTATACCACCGTTTGTGAAAAAAAAGAAGAAATAATCAGATTTAATTTTATGAAAAACAGCTGGAAACGAAGGGGAAATCCCCTTTATTTCCAGCTGTTTGTATGTTTAAAGAGAATATCCAGTTTTTATGTTTATACTAAAAAGCCCCTTATTGTTGTTGTGTCTTCAATATTGAGGTTTTTCACAAAACCATAAAGTGGCGATCCATTTTTCTCCTTCATTCACTGGCCGTGCTCCATGCCGCGAAAGAGGATTGGATTCGTTTGTGTTCTTTTTACAATTCTCAAAAAACAATAAAGTGCCTTCAGATGGGGCAATTTCAAGATCAAGCTCCGGAAAAAACGTTTCTCCGCCTTCCTTTACTGTATTCAAATACAGAAGGGCTGTATACAATCGTTGCCCATTTTGATCGATATAAAGTTTCCCTGCTTGAGAGAGGGGATTATAACAATCCAGGTGCTCACCAAATTTCCCGCCCACTTTATATCTGGCTATTTGGAGCTTCTCAGCATGATGAAGCGGCTGTCCAATGATGGACGCTATCCGTTCCGATACTTGGCGAACGATTTCATATGAATTATGAGAAAACCAGGTACTATCCGAAATACGGAAATTAGAAACTTGCAGCCCTGAAGGTCCAATGATAGTAGCAGGCTTAAGCTGAGTACGCGCTAACTCCCTCAAGTGGAGACACTCTATCTCCGTCACCACTTGCTCATAACAGGCGATAAAAGGATCATCACAAAGAACAATTGCAGGCTCCTTCATACGTCCTCCTTCTTGATGAACTGACATTTCCTCCATTTTCTTGAAACATGCTATATGAACAAATTGAAACTTGTTTGATCGGAAGAAAAAAGCAGGCCCAGTTTCATAAAGGCCTGCTTGAATGATTACGGGTTCGGCAAGATTTCTGATGCTGTAAATACAATGGGCCCAACGACAACAGCTTGATTGCCACTATTGGTCAATTGTCTAGCAGTAAGCGTATATTGAACCACCTGTCCAACCGTAAATCGTTCATTGTCAACATGTGAGAAGCTTGTTGCTATCAGCTGATTTCCCTGTGAGTCATCCACTATACTGTATTCCTCAGAACCGAACGTTACAGGTCCCTTGTAAATAAGAAATTCCACCTGATTCGATGCATTCGAATCCCAGCCAACCGTTCCTGTAAGAAAGACGCGGCTGTTTGCGTTGTTAATTGTAACTGTCACTGTGCAAAGAGTTACACCCGGAATATTCTGGGGATTTGGTGGCTGAGTCGGTTGAAGAGGTACTGTAATACTGCCCCTCGTTGCATTTGTTGGGAATCTTTCACAAGCTTGAAACTCAGCAAGTAATCCCGCACCTGGTGTTCCTGGTGTTCCTGGTGCCCCTGGTGCCCCTGGTGTTCCTGGTGTTCCCGGCATTCCATCTCTTCCATCTCTGCCTGGTGCTCCCGGCGCTCCTTGTCTTCCTCGCTCCCCATCTTCTCCTTGTTTTCCCCGTGGACCTGGTGGGCCTGGCGGGCAGTCACAGCAACATTCCTCGCAGCCACATATCGCGCATTTGCGTTTTTTATTGGTACTCATTCATCTTCCTCCTTTTCACCGAGGCTATTTAAGATGCAACACGGAGGAATAGACGATCAATCACATTCCCCTTGTTTTATTAATTATTTTACTTCTTGAGCATTTAGACCTTTTGCATCTATTCTTTTTTAAAAAGGACGAGCCAGACCCCTTTTAGCTGACATTCTTTATACCTTTTTAAAAATAGTTTACATAGTGAACAGTGTTCTCCACATCGTACCTGTAAATATTTGTAATTTATTAGTGGCCGTGTTGTAAAAAACCATACCTGTTTCAGGGGATGCAGGCGGCACAGAACTTAATGGAAAACGAATAAAAGCTCCATCTACCGTTAAACCTTGAGTAATGGTTAACTCTCCATTCAATGTACCTGATGTATCTGAACGCAAAAATTGAGTGGAATCAAGCCCATTTAATGTACTTGCTGCCCCTGCCGGTCCCTGATCACCTTTAGGTCCTTGTGGACCTTCTGGCCCCATTGGTCCTTCCGGGCCTTCTGGTCCCTGTGGTCCTACTCGGCCTTCCGGTCCTGGCGGGCCTTCCGGTCCTCCTGCCGGCCCTTTAGGTCCTTCTGGACCTTCCGGTCCCATTGGCCCTTCGGGACCCGCCGGCCCCTCGGGTCCTTGCGGTCCCTCTGCTCCCGCAAGTCCTTGTGGACCCATTGGCCCTGCAGGTCCCTGCGGTCCTGCTGCTCCGTCTGCTCCCGCAGGCCCCTGTGGACCTTCAACTCCGTCTGCTCCTTTAGGTCCTTGCGGGCCTGCAGGTCCCATAGGTCCTTGCGGACCTTCCGGTCCTACGGCGCCATCTGCTCCAGCAGGTCCTTGTGGGCCTCTTGGCCCCACAGGCCCCTGTGGTCCTGCTGCTCCGTCTGCTCCAGCAGGTCCTTGCGGACCTACTTTTCCATCTACTCCCACAGGTCCTTGTGGGCCTACTGCTCCCGCGGGACCTGGTGGTCCGGCATTTCCTCTCGGTCCTCTCGGCCCTTTAGGTCCAACAGAAAGTTTTACCTCTTGTGATCCTGCCTCATCTTGTGATTCTTTTCTGACATTAGCCATTTTTATCACCTTTCTTTACCTCTTTTTCAATGCAATGCACTTCATCTTATGCTTAAAGCATTGTCCATGTGCCTAGGGCCCATTTATTTACAATTTTATAAATAAGAAGAGGATTTCATTATTTCCTGATTAGGAAAATTTGAGGGAATGAAATGAAAATTTCCGTTCGAGTAAAGAGAAGGAATGACGCATGGTCAATACTTGGCGCATAACATCTTTATTCGCTGCCATATATGGCTGTTCAACTTCGCTGGATAAAGATACATAAATCAGTAAAGAATACAATAAAAGAGTAAGCTAACTTCACTTAAATACATCAAAGGAATAAGATAGGTGGCTTAGATGAAATATAAAAAAGAAACAGACACACTTTTTGATAAAACTTTGTTAGGATTAATGACTTTTTTAATTATTAGTTACTTTGTTCTTCCCTTAGTTATTCAAGCCCGATTAGAAATTTTGATCGTTACCGTACTCATTGTTATTTCGGTTGCTGTATACGCATATCTACGATCGAATAGACATAATGAAACACAGAAAGAAAACCTGCAATCCAGTATGAAAAAGATTGATTCCATGCGCAGAATAGAATTTAAACTGTATGTAGAAAAGCTGTTTAAAAACATGGGCTATAAAGTGGACATTACTTCTTCCGCCGGTAAGTACGGTGTGGATTTATTATTAAAAAAAGACGGTAAATTTATCGCTGTTCAAGTTATAAAATATGAAAAAAAAGTTGATGTTTCTTCTGTCCAGCAAGTTTTTTCTGCTAAAACGTATTACAGGGCCCATGAGGCATGGATCGTGACGAACAATACGTTTACAAAAAACGCCTGCAATCTTGCGAAAAAAAGCGGTGTAAAGTTAGTCGATCGGGGAGAACTAATAAACTTCATCAGTGAAACATAGCCTGTCATCATTCATTTAACATTTCTATCGTAGCTTCCTGAATTAAAGAAAGAATTCACCAGGCTCGCCTATTCTCTGCAATCCTCCTTTTTAAAAAGAGGTACCAAAAAACCGCTCTGATCGCGACAACAGAGCGGTTTTTTATTCTATATCCTACTATTCTTTTACAATTCCTTCACGTACCATAAGCAATGCCATAACAGCAGCGACATAAATGGACACGGCTGGTGCTGTTAACACATGTCCGGCAGTAGCGCCAATACCGAGCGCTAAAATAAACGACACGCTGTACATCACATTTGTAATCGTAAATGTTTCTTTTATATTACGGACGAAATAAAGAATGAACTTTACAACATAGTAAAGCGGTACAGACATCATATAAAGGAAGCCGACGATACCGAGTGAGAAAAAGAGATCATAGAAATCCATTTCAATCAGTTTCGGACCAACACCCGGACCCGGTTCTACATAATTCCCTGCAAAGCCCATGCCGAACAATTTTTGTTCGATCGGCGCATCCGCAAAGTCATCTTTCATATCAGCCAAATATTTTTCACGGCTGCTGAAAACAAGATTTTGAATTTGTTCATTCGTCACTTCCGGCTCTTCTTCATTCTCCTCGAACGGAATCTCTTCTCCCGTTTCCGGATCGTACTCTTTTTCTTTCTCGCCAAAGTCCAATTCAATATTCAACAAGCTTAAATGCGCAAACATATTATGGAAGACAGGCGTAATCGGTGTCGTCACAACGAGAACCGCCAATAAAATGAGTGACAGTAACATATTGGAACGTATTTTTTCTGTCCGTTCTTTCGTCATGTAGAAGATAAACATCGTAATAAATGTCGCAACCAGGACGATTACAATACCGCCATAGCCTACTTTTGTTCCGAGAAACTGCATGGAAACGGCCAGCAAAACAAACGGAATCCAGTAGCGCCATTCTTTCATCTTATCTGTCTGTTCAATCGCATAAAGTGCGGTGAGCGGCAAAATGATTGCCATGATCGCACCGATTTCGTTGCCCGCGAAAAACCAACCGGTAAAGCCAATTTTTGTGTGGGAATAGTTTGACATGCTTGTCCCTGTTAAGAAGGAGACGATAAAAACGGCACTGATAATGAGCGAGGCGTAAAGAAAATACGTGGTTGTTTTTTCTTTAAATGGCTCGTGTTCTCTCTTTAAATAAAGATAAAGCATGTTAAAACCAACAAATACAATAGGGAAATAAACAACTTTATTAAAATACTTCAATTCGCTGGCAATGTAATATGGATCTTTTATATTAAAATTCATCGCCATGTTCACACCGATCAACACAGCCAGTCCGATTAAATAAAAGACATATTTTCTCGCCAAACGATGGCTGCGGGCTAAAAGTAGTAGCACTATCACAATAGCAGCCATAAATAGAGCACGGGCAATAACACCAATGGTCAGATTTACATTTAACAGAAGCAATGACGCGCTTGTGAGCACATCGATAACCGGCTGCCAGATGAGAAATGCCAGAGCAAGCAGCCAAAATGTCTTCTCTTTCTTCATAATGAAAAGTCCTCTTTCCTTCCAAATTCGTAGATTTTTATCATATCATAATGAGTCTTTCATTGTCGGTTATATACGGAAAACGCATCTTTTCTATTATATAGGAAAATCAATCAGATTCCAGCGGAAAATGAACTGTCACAAAAAAAACAAAAAGACTCTTTGTTGGTGTATAAGGACGATTTACAGATTTTCCGAACGGGAAAGCCCGTCGTCTTTAGACAAGGGATGAGAGTGAGGTCGAGCGGGGTGTGTCTTTTGGCACATTAATCGTTCGATTTTTTTGTTTTTTCGACGCTTACCCTTGTGTAGGGAACGTACATTCTGTTATGATGATCGTATCAAGTGAGGAAGGGGGCGCCCATATGTTTGTCACACATTCCTTTCGAATTCCTTATGATGAAGAGCTATACAATGAATTGAGAATGATGCAGCAGGAAGCCGCTTCTGTTTGGAATGACATCGTTCGAGAAGCGACTTCTTATTATTTCACGTGTAAAAAACGGCTGAGTAAAACAGAGATTCAAGCGATTCGAAAACAAATCTACGATCTTCATTCTCAAACGGTTCAAGCGATTGCGGATAAGTACGCGGCGAACCATGAAACGATCCGGCAGCTGCGAAAAACGGACAAAAAAGCCAAATATCCATGGCGGAGAAAGTACTATTACTGTATCCCTTTAAAAAAAGCGTCCATGACCATTTCCAAAGACACGATCACGATTAAAAAAGCCGAATATGGATACGCCCTTTCAGACTTGTTAACAAAAAAGAAAAAGAATGTGTGGACGGAAATGGTTCCGAAGAAAAACAAAGCAGTTGTTATTCCCAATCGATCCGAAGAAGATCTTGAAACGTGCAATTATGCGGAAATCGTGTGGCGAAACGAAGCGTATTGGTTTTGTTATTCCGTTCAAGTTCCTGAAAAAGATCTTTCTGCGTATGACAGGAAAGTAGCCGGTGGCGATTTAGGGGAAATTCATGCGGTGACGGTGGCAACGGAGGACAAAGCCTTATTAGTATCGGGACGGGCGATGCGCAGTCTTTCTCAATTTCGCGCCAAGGTATTAGCGGATTTGAGCAAGAAAATGTCCCGCTGCAAAAAAGGATCGAACCAATGGAAAAAGTACAAACAAGCCAAAATTCGGATTCGTCAAAAAAGCAAAAACCAACTCCATGAACTGGAACATAAAACAACGAAAGAAATTGTGGCGTTTTTAGAAAAAGAACACGTCACAAATTTTGTGATTGGACATGTATCGGGCATCGAAAAAAACACGAAGACAAACAGACAAAAGAAACAAAGGACAAACAAAAAACGAAGACAACAGCTTTCTTTGTGGAATCAGGGAAAGATCAAGCAAAAACTCACCTATAAGGCGCAGTTAAAAGGCATCCAAGTGGAAGAAACAGAAGAAAGCTATACGTCACAAGACTGTCCGTTTTGTGGCGGCCGGCACCATGCCAGAGGACGACATTTTACTTGTTCTGTTCACCAAACAGAAATCCATCGTGATGTCAACGGCGCGCAAAACATTGCCCGCAAACAACACCACGTGGATGTGAAGCAGCTATTATCTGTTGTCTACAAGCAGCCCGTTTGGTATAAACGGTTTTTGTCAGATGAACAAAGACAAAGAACGAAACACCGAAACGATCGAACGAAAAAAGAATCATGTATCGCCAGTCGGATGGCGTAGTCGGCACAGACCTTGCCCTCTTGAAGGACTGTTTTTCTCTCAAGAGTTGTTCGCCTAAGTTCCGCCTCTGCCTCTTTCGATGAAAGAAGGCAAGTGGGATGTTCGCGAAAAAGAACCCCATGCTTCAGCCGTGGGAGTGGTCAGTTATACTTATAGGAAAATCAACGAATGGGGATTGATCCTTTTGTGAAAACAAAATGGCTTTTGGCTGTAATGATACTTTTTTTAGGAGGCTGCCGTATGAATGAACCTGAATATGCAACCTGGATATGGGATGCGTCTATACTTCATGGCGAACAGGAAAAATGGCTGCTGTTCTTTGAAGAAAAGCAAGTGCGTGATGTGTATGTTCAAGTCGATCCAAATACGGCAAATAGTACATACCGTTCTTTTTTAACCGCGGCACACAAGCACAATATTCGTGTTCACGCACTCGATGGATCGCCTGATTATACAGAAGCAGATCTAGCTCTTTTTTTGCAAAACGTGAAAAGGCTGAACTGGGATGGCATTCATCTTGATATAGAGCCGTATTTATCACCCGAATGGGAAAATGATCAAAGCCAGGCCATTGACCGGTATGAAAAGCTGTTGAAAAAAGCAGCGGCCAGCGGATTTCTTCTCGGTATTGATATCCCCTTCTGGTACGATGAAATTCCATCCAGGGGTAGCGGGTCTCTTGCTGAACTGGCTATTCAAACCGCCGACTATACCGTCATTATGGCCTACCGTGACCGTGCAGATCAAATCATAGAAGCGGCAGAGAATGAATTAAATATCGGCAAAGCGCTTGGTAAAAAAGTATTAATTGCGGTCGAAACGATCGAGAATGCAGAAGCAGAAGGCATCTCTTTTTTCGGCAAAAGTCCTGCATATGCCGAAGCGGAAATGAAAAAGGTATGGAAAGAATGTGAATGTCAAATTGCTGTCCACCATGCCAGTTCATGGCGAAAGTTAGTAAAGTAAGTGGCTTTCCATTCATTTACCCTCAAGATTTAGCTATTTGATGTAAAAAAGCTCACTGAGGAATCCTCAGTGAGCTTTTTTATTATTATTTACATAAATCTTCATGCTTAAGGTAATAAAACACCTATTACTACAGATGATACAACCTTAACGGTTGCTTCACTTGTGTTTTTAGCACTGTCTGTTGCGGTTACATAAATTTCAGATCCGGCTGGCTGGGGAGAAATACTGAGCTTAAATTCTCCGTTTTTATTCGATTTACCGGAACGCAATACTTTTCCTGCTTCATTTTTAATCGTTACGGTGACATTAGGTTCCGTTTTGCCTGTTACAACCTTTTGCATAGACGTAATATCATCTACCTCTGGTGCAGCCGGAGCCGTTATATCCGCTACAACGACTTTCGTTTCTTTACTTACATTTTCTGCTTCATCGGCTGCCGTGACTAAAATCGTTATACCCGCTTTTAGTTGGTCGACAGCTACATCGAATGCACCTTGGTCATTCGCTTCTCCTGTATACTGATCTGCGCCTGCTTTCACCGTGACGATCGCATTCGCTTCTGTTGTTCCCGTCACAGCGGCACTTTGATCAGTGACACGATCTACTTTTGGTGCGTCCGGCGCTGTGCCATCTTGAACAATGGCCTCTGCCGCTTTACTTTCGTTTCCAGCTGCATCTTTCGCTGTGAGTGACAGCTTACTTCCTTTTGCTGGCATCTTCACGCTCACGGAGAATTTTCCGTTTTTATCCGCTTTTCCGGATTTAAGAACTGTTCCACCGTGGGTAACCGTAACAGTCACACCCGGTTCCGCCATTCCTGTTACCGCTTTTTGAAGCTCTTTCACAATATCTACGGTTGGCGCGTCCGGCGCTGTGCCATCCACTACCACCATTTTCGTTTCTTTACTTATATTTTCTGCTATGTCCGTTGCTGTGACTAAAATCGTCGTGCCTGCTTTTAATTTATCAATTGCTACACTGAAGTGACCGTTTTCACCCGCTTCTCCTGTGTAGTGTTCAGTGCCTGCTTTCACAGTTACCGTCGCATTCGATTCTGTTGTCCCTTCCACAACCTCACTTTGATCAGTGACACGATCTACTTTTGGCGCTTCTGGAGGAGTGCCATCTTGAACTTTAATTTCTGTTTCGGCTGTTAGATTCCCATGTGCATCTTTGACCATAACCGTTAAAATCGTGCCCAATTTTTGCTTCGGAATCTTAACAGAGAAATGTCCATCCGATTTTGATTTCCCTTTGCCAATCGTCTTTGTCTTTGATGATTCATTATAAATCTCAATAGTCATATTGGGATCTGTGCTGCCTGTTACAGCTGTGCTGTTTTCCTTTACTGGATCTACATGTATAAGAGAAGTTTCACCGTTTGCTTTAATATTTTTTACGATCACTTTTGATTCATTGGTAATTTTAATGGAATCATGAAGCGGGATAAGCAGATCCTCTAAAGAACCATCAGACGTATAAGCAAAAACCTCGACAACGTTATACGTACCCTTTGAAAGGCGTCCTTTATACGACTCGTCTTCTTCAACGTCAATCCACAAATACTCGTCGTTATTTTCAAGAATCAGACCAATTTCATCATATTGTTCAAGTATGTCAGGGTCAGAAAATTCGATTTTACCTGTAACCGTTACAGGAGGAATGACGACATCCAACTGAAGTGTTTTTTTGCCAACCGTAAATGGTTGATCCAAAATATCAATGTATTCTTCCTTTTCAGATTTATAAGAGTACATTGCTGTAATTTTATACTTCCCAGGCTTTAGATAAAAACTAAATTCTGAGTTTTCATCAAAAGTAAAATAGTCGTACTCATCCCCATCTGTTGATTCAATAAACATTAAGCCTTCTCCTATATCTTCAGAGGAGGGGCCTTCGCTCACTTTTCCTTTTACATTAGGCGTTTCCACGATTTCAACAGCCGTTTCTTCTCCCTGATAGGATGCCCAAATGATGGTTTCACCGTCGTTTATTTTTTCAACAAGCCCGGCTTCCACAGTTGCTATGTCCGGATCGCCTGACTCCCAGTTGCTCAAAGATGTTACGTCTTCTCTAGAACCATCAGAGTAAACAGCTGTTAACGTTAGCTGATGTGTTTCACCAACATTTAAATTGAGAGAGGATTCGCTCACCTCTAAGTTAATCAGAGCCTGCTCTCCAAATGGAAGCCCAACTGCTGCCCAGGCATTTTCCACTTCTTCTCTTACAATGTCTTTTTGATTACTTTCCAAGAATGTTAAGTCATCTACAGACAAAAGAAATGCATCCCGTGCATCTGAAAATCGAGAAGTTGGATGCAGATAATTATTCAACGAGTTATAAGCGATATGACCTAAAATCTTTTTCCCGTCCAAGCCTCTTTGATCTAATGATGTCGCCAGCTGATAAGCGGCAAAGTTGGGAATCCCGCTATTAAAATGAACTCCGCCATTATCCCACTCTATATACATGTACTCATCCATATGTTTTGGCTGGCCATAACGATTTGGATCTTCCATATCCCGAATTACAGACCCTGTTTCTTCACCCAATTCCCAGTCTCCGTCTATAAGCGATCCAATAATGTCAGAAAAGGATTCATTTAAAGCACCCGATTGTTTCCAATAATCAAGGCCTGCCGTTTTCTCTGTGACACCATGCGTCATTTCATGGCCGACGACATCCAGTGCACAGCTGAAACAATTCAATTGATCTCCATCTCCGTACCACATGGCATCCTCCCACCAATAGGCATTATCCATCGGAGCGCCATACTCAGGAACATGCACATAACTAACAATATCCATTCCTTTTCCGTCAATGCTGTCGCGGTCGAATTCTTCTTTATAATAATCATATACGATGTCAGCGTTGTAATGAGCATCTACAGCATGCTTATCATTAAAATGAGAAGAACCGCTGGAAACAATCTCCCGGCTGAACTCATCACGAGTGACAATGGCTCCATCATTAGCCATTGGATTCGTTGTGTCCACCAAGTAATACCATCCGTTTTCTTTCACAATATTTAATGCTTTAACCCCGCCATTATTACTGTCCCCTTCACCTTTTTCAACAGTGTACGAGCTTAAAGGCGTTTTCTTTTCTTTACTAGGTTCCGTTGCGCTCGAATCTTTCAGCGTATTGTACTTTTCAATGATTTGGCCTGTATGGGCATCCACAAAGCCGACCCATTCTCCGATCGTTGGTTTTAAAAAGCTGATTTTCGTTTCATAAACCAAATAATGTTTTCCATTTGAAGGATAAATGATTAATTTCGCGCTTGGTTCTTTTACTTGCATCATTTCGTTACTGGATCCCAGTTCAATCTTTTTCCCCAATTCTTTCTCCACTGCAGTTGTTAAGTTAGCAATCGCTTGTGAACCGCTCAGATTCGGAGAAGTAGGTAGATTGATAGCTTTTATCTCTACATCATTGTCCACCGCATACACTTTGTTTTGATTATTAAGGTGCACCCCTGCATAGTTTCCGTAAACCGGAATTCCTTTATGAGTTAATTGGTACAAATAATGCTTTTTATTCGTTTCTTTATTTATTGTTTTCTTTGTTAATTTTAATTTCTCCGTTTTATTTTGAATGCCAAATTGCATTCGATTTCCATTAATGAAATCCGTTACTTTTTGATCAGTATTCAAAACACCTGATAATTCTCCCATCGTTAGTCCGTTTCCAATATTTCCGCTGCTTTTAGAAATATTTCCTTCTACTCTGTTATTATCTTGAGCATATACTGCAGCCCCCATGCTAATAAGCAGCAGAAAAAGGATACCTCCTATCAACTTTTTAAACAACCTAATTCCCCCTCTTAAAAATGCAAATGTAGTATGAACGATTCAGTTCGTTATACCCCTCAATGTTCATATATATTCGCTCATACCCTATTTAAATCCTGCTGCTTAAAAATAAAAATATTTCTATAGAACTAGTTTTTTATGATTGTTACTTCTCTAAGTCTATGAAGCAATGTAGCGCCCATTCCTCTATTTATTCGAACGTCTGAGTATATGCTGATGATACAAAAAAAGAAGGGATTATCCCGAAAGTCGGTGAAAACCGACTAGGAATCATCCCTTCTTTCTTATTCTTTTAACCCAACGACTGAAACGGTATAACCCACATGGCCGTTTTCCTTCCACTTTAAGACGAGCAGACGGCTGCTGTCTTCGGTTAAGCGTGCCGGATTAAGCAACTCGCTAATAGCGGCCTCATCCTTTATTTCTTCATAAGGCACTGGTATGTCGCTCCATTTCGGCTCTTCTCCATTATCGGTCCAGATAAAATCCGTTAGCTCTTTTTTCTGTTCTTCCGTATTGGCTGTCACAATGAATGCTTTTTCCACGTTGTCGGCAGAGGCAAAGGACTCGCTTCCAGGAATACGTTCGCGAATCGCTTGAATTGTACGTTCATCATCCAGATTCACATTGACAGATATTTGAATCTGATTTTCTTTCCCGATCCAGTATTCAATCGTCCCCGCACTCGCTCCGCCATTCATATTAAATTGCTCTGCTTTTCCGGACAATGCATCTTTTTCCATAGCGGACCGGATCGCTTCAATATCTTCTTTTTCCGCCACATTGGCGAGCTGTCTGCCTGTCGTGCTGTCATACCCGCTTAAATACGTAATTTTCTCCGGTTTCTCAATGGCAAATAGAGGATTTGACGTTTTAATAAATTCAACATTTTTCCGGAGGTCCTCTGTCATCTTTCCTAATTCATCCATCGGCACGGTGTACTGGCGTTGCACGCGGCTTCCGTCTTTTAACCCGTACGTAACGGAAACTGAATACCCGTCCATATCGGATACACCGACTCCAGCGTCAATCAACTGTGCATGAATATTCCGCACATCATTGATTGAATCGGCCCCTTTCATAAAGCCAGCATCTGCTTTTTTAAATTCTTCCGCTCCTGTGTAAAATATGTGTTCAAACGGTTCCCCACTATCACCGATATACACTTTTTCCACTTCATTCGCTTCCGGAATGGCTTTTTCATACGCTTTCGCTGCAAATGTACCCGGAATGAGCAGCACGAGAATGGAAAGTGCGTAAAACGCAAACCCTCTCCACGGCCAAACGAGACGAAGCGATTTTTGAACGATCATTTGTAGCAATGTGTAGCCAGCAAATGCGCCGATCGCATAACCAACAGTCAGCCACGCCGCCGATCCACCTAAAAATTCTCCGAAATACACGCCGCCAACAAGCGTCGCTGCGTATGTTAAAACAAAAATGAACGCCCACCGGAAAAACGGGAACACAATCGTTTCATCCACCGCTTCGGCCGGACGCACTTTATACACATAAAAAGAAACAGCAACTATTACGGCTGCAAGGACGAGATAAATAGCCCATTCCATCCCAGTAAACGGCCGGTTTACATACTCACCGGCGCGGACTAAAAAGATGCCATCCGCCGTTATTTTCGACGTGTACGAATCAATCGCCAGTCCTTTCACAAAATAACGTGCATTATACAGCGTAATCATAATTAACCCTGCCGGCAGCACAAGAATGCCATATACCATAATGCCTTGCAGCAAAGCCGGTCCGATAAACAAACCAATCATGACCGTCACAATAAACATAAACAGGGTAATAAAGAGTGAGACACCGAGCCATTCAAGTAAATGTCCAATTGAATAGGTAAGCGGCTTAATAAACGGCCGCATGATAAGCAATAGAACCGCATTAATTATAATCGGCAATGCTAGTGTGATGGCACCCGCTGCATAAACGTGAAAGAGCTGCGTACTTCGTTTAAACGGCAAGCTATGCATAAAATCAGACGAGCCTTTCTTCGTCATGTAACTTGTCAATACAATCCCCGTGATCACTGGAAATACAAGATACGACAAGTACTGAAACGCGTACGTAAATGCGAACAGCACATTGCGATAATCTGTCTGCAGAATATACTCAAACTCCCGTTCATTACGCAGCACCATCATCAGTCCGAGCGGCAGCAGGATAATTTGCGATAACAAAAAGAAAATACTAATCCATAACACGGAGCGTGAGTGCTGCATGAACAGCCCTTTATTAAACGATAAGATTCCGGATTTCATAGCCGACACTCCCCATTTCATACGTAAAAATCTCTTCCAGCGTAAGCGGCAGCACATCATAAATGGCCGGCTCATACGAACGGACGTAACGGTCAATTTCGTCTTCCGTCCCGCGTACGATACACGTCAGCACACGGCCCCGCTTTTCATAATGCACAACATCCATCCCCGCCAAAAACGATTCATCCGGCATTTTCTTAAACGCCACCTGCAGCTTGCTAATATCTGTCTTCAATTCTTCCAGATCCCGTTCATATAAAAGACCGCCTTTATGCATCACACCAACCGCGTCGCAAAAGTCTTCCATCTCCCGCAAATTATGCGATGAAACAAGCACCGTCATCTCCCGGCTGCTCACATCTTGAATCAACAAATTTTTCACTTGCTGGCGCACGACTGGATCAAGGCCGTCAAACGGTTCATCTAAAATAAGCGCATCCGGCATTGCGGACAGTGTCAAAATAAAGGCCGCCTGCCGCTGCATTCCTTTTGACATCCGGGAAAGCGATGCATTCGGATTAAGGGCAAAATGCTCATGCAGCTGATGAAACCGCTCTCCATTCCACTGGTCGTACACAGCTTCATAAAATGAAGCCATCTGCATAAGGGACGTTTGATGGAAAAAATACGGCTGATCGGGAATGAACAGCACCCGTTTTTTCACATCCGGCGCTTCAAAAATAGATTCGCCTTCAATCGTTGGCACACCCTGATCCGCCCGAATGATGCCTGCTATCATTTTCAGCAGTGTCGTTTTCCCGGCCCCATTAGACCCGAGTAATCCATAAATGGACCCTTTTTTCACATGAATGTGTACATCCTTCACGGCATCAAAGCGGCCAAATCGCTTCGATACATGATCTGCCTTAATCATCGTCGCCGCCCCTTTCCGGTTCCTTCATCGTATGAATGATTCGAATGACTTCCTCTTTCGGTACACCTAAAAACAAAATTTCTCCCACAATACGCTCAAGCTCTTTTTTCAACATCTCCAGTCTCTCCCTATTAATCTCGTTTTTGACCGGCGACACAAAGCTTCCTTTGCCTGGGATGGAATAAATGTAGCCTTCACGCTCCAACTCCCGGTACGCCTTTTGAATCGTATTCGGATTAATCGTCAAATCCTGTGCCAGCGACCGTACGGACGGCAGCTGTTCATCTTCTTTCATCACCTCACGAATAATCAGCTCTTTCAGCTTCTCAGTCAGCTGCTCGTAAATCGGCACCCGGCTTCTGGTATCTATCGTAAACATCGTCCCGCATCCTTTCTGCGTAAACCGTACTAACTGTATTAATATATATAATACAGTGTTTTTTAAAAAATGCAACATCTTCCATAAAAAGTTTACAAGAACGAAAAAGGATCTGATTGATGAAAAACTGTATGTTGATCCTTCCTCTCTCCTATATAGGTATTTATACCCTATTTGATATTCCAGCCACTCTTTATACTAGGTGTAATACGCGAAAGGAGATACTTTACTTGAAAAAATTTCTGCCCGTTTTTCTTAGTTTCATCATCGTATTCAGTCTTTTTACCCCGTTTGCACAGGCTGCTTCTTTTAAAGATGTGCCTAACTCACATCGTTTTTTTGACGATATTGACTTTTTATCAGACGCCGAAATTATTACCGGCTTTCCGGACAGCACATTTAAACCCGAACAGGCGGTCACACGCGCGCAAGCCGCTATTTTAATCGGCAAAACGTTCGAACTGGACGGGACGAAACGAAAAACATCGTTTTCTGACGTCAACACATCCAATACAGCATCCGGCTACATCGAATCCGCTGTAGAAGAAGGAATCATTTCCGGCTTCCCGGACGGCACATTCCGCCCTGGGCAAACGGTTACACGCGGTCAAATGGCGATTATTTTAGCAAAAGCATTCGATTTAACTGAAACAGCCGAAGTTGATTTTACAGACGTCTCCAAAACAGCTGCCGCTTATCCCTATATTCAACAGATCGTTGCTGCTGACATTACATACGGCTATGAAGATGGCACCTTCAAACCGAATAATGCTGTTACACGCGGACAATTTGCCGCGTTCCTGTCACGGGCCCTTTTCTCTCTGCCCGCTGACTCCTTAGCCGTTGAATTTCTAAACGTCGGACATGGTGACGCTGCACTCATTACATTCCCGGGCGGCGAAGTGATGCTTATTGACGCCGGACCGGATGACGAATCCATTGCAGCAGAACTCGATTTTATGGGCATCGAAGATATTCATACATTCGTTGCCACACAGCCCGATCCTGAACATATCGGCGGTGCGGATTACGTACTTGAAAACTTCAATGTTCACCGCATCATTGACTCTGGCTTGAAAAGTACATCGCCAGAATATACCGACTATACGAACGCTGCAAAGGCAGCTGATTTAACACCTATACAAGCAAAAGTAAACATGGACCTTTCCGCTGATTCATCTGTTTCCGCTGTTGTATTAAACGCAAACAGCGAAGCACAACATGCAGATGACGGATCAGTCGTTCTCGATTTAACACATGGCGATGTCCGCTTTTTGCTTATGTCTGACGCGAGTGCAGCGATTGAAAATAAACTTGTCGATGACTATCATTTAAACGCAGATGTGTTAAAAGTATCACAGCATGGGGCTTCCAAAGCGACAACACAGGCGTTCATTGACGAAGTCACACCGCTTTATGCCGTCGCTTCTCATGGAACAGGTGCAAACCTGATCGATCCGTCTGTTTTAAAACGGCTCACGGATGCCGGTGCAAAAACAGCTTCCACAACAGGCGGCACCGTACTCGTCATGAGCGACTTAAAAAGCTTTTATCCTGTACAGTACAATACAGCAGGCGCGCATGCTTATTTAACCTACGAATGAAACGCAAAAGAGCAGCACCACAAGCCTACTTACACGGCTTCTTGGTGCTGCTCTTTTATTCATACTTTTCTGTTTTGGCCAGTTTGCCATGCACAATAAATCGCTTTTCAGGTTCATCCGATGCATAACAGGTGACGAGCGTAATGACGGGATCAATTGTATTGTCTAAAATATCAACACGGCTTTCATGAACGATTTCAAGTTCTGTTACTTCATATGTATATTCATACGTTAAATCTGTTACAGTAATAAGCGCTCCTTTTTCCACGCGTAAAAGCGGGCTGAAAAGAAGCGTGTCTTTCTTCATATGATGACCAGCAAGCGCATAATTGCCAAGCCCCATCCACTGATCTTCCCGCATTGTCGTTGCCCCGACAAGCAAATTCTCATTCGTCGTTCCTTTTAAAATAGGCAAACGAAGATGAACAGACGGAATCTCGATGTGCCCGACAATCGCTGACTTTTCCACATCTGTCTCTTTTGTCACTGCATCTAAAACAGACAACGGCTCAATCGTCTCCATATTAAACTCCGCCGGCCGCTCATTATTTTGTTGAATTTCCTCCGGCGATAACTGCACAGTTGCATACTTTTTCGTACTCGCTTCTAGCAGTTCATATTTTAAAAAGGGAGCCGCAATTAATACCGTTGCTGCCAAGATACAGATAACCGCAATGACTTTTCTCAACATCGCCTTGCTTTACGCACGCTTCCCTTTTTTCATAAACATATACGCACCCGCTACGAGCAACACAGTGCCAAGCATATAGAGCATGGATGATTCCTCGCCTGTTCTCGGCAATGTATCGGCTGATTTCGTACCACTTGTCATCGCCGCTTCAGTCGTTGAAGATTCCGCATTTTTAAACGTTAACTCCGTCATTTCGCCACCTTTAATCGTGACAACGGTTCTTTCCGACGAACGTGTATAGCCCGTTGGTGCTTCCGTTTCTTCCAGCATATATTTGCCTGCCGCTAAATTTTTAAATTCAGCCGTGCCTTTATAATCCGTCACAACTTTCGCAACAAGGTCCTCATCCCCCATATAATGATAAAGGGAGAACTCGGCGCCTTTTAACGCATCACCTGATTTTTCGTCTATTGTCTTAATCAAAAGAGTACCATATTCATTGAGTAATTGATTTTCTATCGTTTTCTCAATGGGTATTTGACGATCGATCACCACATCCCATGTTTCTGTTGGCAATACGAAATCAGCTGCTGTTTTCGTTTGTTTCAGCGTATATGTGCCGTACGAAAGCCCAGTCAACAGAGCTGTACCTTTTTCATCTGTTACAACGGTCTTTAAAAAGAGGCCGTTTTCTGATTTCAGCTCAAATTCCGCGTCTTTAATTGGTTTCGTCGTTCCTTTTTCAACCGCTGTAATCGTTAAGCCGCCTATTAAACCGGCTGCCTTCTCATGCGCCACTTCTTTCGACACAACCGCTTCATTAATCTCTACTTTCCATGGATCGGCCGGCACTGCATATCCTGCCTGCGCAGCCGTTTGCGTCACTGTATATGTACCATACGAAAGACTCGGTACTGTCGCTTCACCTGCGCTGTTTGTCGTGAGGGACGCCACAACTTTTCCATCGCTATTCACTACAGTAAACACTGAATCTGCCACTTTTTCTTTCGTCAGCGCATCAATGGCTATGACTTTCAACGCCCCTGTGCCTGTTTCTGCTTGATTCTCTACTGTCATGTTTACGACAACTGGTGCTGTCTGCCCAATGTTAAATGCCGCATTATATGTGCCCGCCGCCGTAACAACAGCTTCATTAAAAACGACAGGGATAAAAATCGCCCCCGAAGTACCTGATTCAATCGCCGGTGTGTTTGCGAATGCAACCGTAACGATCCGTGTCTCTGCATCTACTTTTACCGTCCCGACATTTATTCCATCTTTCGTCATCAACGCTTTTTGCACATTTTCTTTTACCGTAAATATGTCTGGAAGCGTCATAGCAGCCGGCTGACTGCCTTTATACGACCAGGCCAGATCAATCATTAATTTCTCCTTTTTGGAAAACGGCTGATCGGTGCCTCCATCTTCATGCGTCACCTTTACTCCGTCATAAAACGCCGTCTCTCCTGCTGCTTGAGCCGATTGAATAAGTCCAAATACGAGAAATAAAGCGAACAACGACACAACACATTTTTTCATAGATAAGGCTCCCTGATTTTTTATTTTATTCTTTTAAAAAAAGATAGTATTATTCAATACTACCATAAAAAGGGCGAAAATCCAGCATAAATTTTCAGAAAATTATAAAAAAGGTAGTCTCTTTCTATTCTTCTTTAACCGCTTCTTTCCTCTATAAAGTCTCTCGTTCTATTGTCATACTTGAGACATAGTTTTATGCCGGGCTGAACCAATCAAGTCTTTACCGCATTTTTTTAGTTTCTCTTTTTTTTAATTTCTATCAGCTTCCATGCGAGACACTTGCTGACTATTAACGGGGGATACAGTGAATCTTCATTCCAAATTGAGGGGTATTTTCATTTTAGTCCATTTACCGTTAAAAATTAGATTGTAAAACTTTATATAGTTTATTAGTATAAAAGTATTAATACATAAGGAGAATGAATTCATGTCTAAATGTGCTGTGTGCGGTCATACGAGTGAAGCAGGCCAGTCTTTTTGTTCAGAATGCGGGGCAGATTTATCAAAGAAGGCATCGAGAAAAAACAGCGGGAAAAAAGCGGGTTCGAAAACCATGCCGCTCTTACTTGCACTCGCTGCCGTTATGATAATTGCATTGTTTACTGGCTATCAAATGATGTCGAAAAAGTACAGTGAAGAAGCAGTCGTGGAGCAGTTCACCACGGCACTGGCTGAAAAAGATAAACGTGTGCTTAAGAATGTCATTGTGCCTACTGATGCCCGCCTAAAAGTGAATGACCAGACGCTGGATGCTCTTTTTGCTCTACTGGATAAAAATCCATCGTTATTACCAGAAATCGAACGCTCTCTAGCCAATGAATCGCTGGACAGCCCGTTGTTTACAGTGAAACAAGAAGGCACAAAATACGGCATTATTAAGCAGCACGTAATTGATACGCCGGGTAACTTTTTAACTGTGGAATCGACAGGCACTAAAACAGTCGTTACATTAAACAACAGTGAACTCGGGACGATTGAGGCAGCGAGTGAATCGCGCGAATTCGGTCCTTATCTTGCAGGTTTGTATACAGTCAAAGGAGTGAGTACAACCGATAGCGGCAAAAAAGAAGACGCCGAAGAAGTCATACTCGGCGGCGCAGAACGGGAAATGGCCTTAACCCTTGATACGGGTGAACCGAAAAAAGAAGAGGAACAAAAGGAAGAAGAAAAAGAGAAAGAAGAAGTAACTGAAAAAACCGTGATTAAAGAAGTGATCCGTGAAGTACCTGTTGCTTCAAGCGGAAGCTACTATATTTTGCCGCATAGCGATTACGCGTACTTGACAGACAGCGATTTGTACGGCATGTCCAGCAGTCAGCTTCGCCTTGCACGAAATGAAATTTATGCGCGTCATGGATACGTTTTTGAATCGAATGATCTGCAAAACTATTTTAGCAGCCAGTCCTGGTATAGCCCAAATCCGTATTATGACGGCAGCTTATCATCCATTGAAAAAGAGAATGTGGAGTTCATTAAAGCGTATGAATAAACAATGGGGTGCCTGGATTCTCGTCCTCATCGCTTTGATCGTATCAGCCGGGCTTCTTTTCATTGATTCGCAGTCATCCAAAGGGCTCTTAAACAGCTTATATACCGGAGAACCCGAAACAAGCGAACCGCCCGAAGCGTCCGTAAAAGAAGAACCTGTCCCTAAGATCGCAGAACCAGAACATAAGTCTAGGGAGGCGGCCGCTTCGGCAAAAGAAACAGCTGGTACACAAGCCGACCATACTCCTAAATCCACTCCGGAACCTGCGTCCGCACCGGCTCCCGCTCCTGATCCATTTCTCGTCGTCATTGATCCCGGCCATCAGACGAAAGCAAACCTTGATCAAGAACCAATCGGACCGGGCGCAGCGGAAACAAAGTATAAAGTAACAGGCGGAACGACAGGTGTTGTGACGAAAAAGCCGGAATATGCATTAAATCTAGAAGCCGCCAAGCTGTTAAAATCAGCGCTTGAATCAAGAAACATGAACGTAATGTTGACACGAACGACGAATGACGTTGACATGAGCAACAGTGAGCGGGCGGCTGTTGCCAATGACAATAAAGCGGATTTATTCGTCCGCCTTCACGCGGACGGTTCCGAAAATCCCGCAACAAGCGGGTTTTCCGTTCTTATCCCTGCAAAAGAAAGTCCGTATACGAATGCCATTTTTGCAGATAGTGAGACGGCAGCCCATCACGTTATTCAAGCTGTTTCTCGGGACATCCCGCTTCATCAGACCGGTATTTTTTACCGAAATGACATGTCTGGATTCAATTGGTCCAACGTACCGGTCATCTTGCCTGAAATCGGTTTTATGACAAATCCAGAAGAAGATCAAAAGTTGTCCGATCCTGCTTATTTAACAAACGTCATGAATCTTCTTGCAGATGGCATTCATACGTATGCCGATACAAAATAAACGAAGCCCTCTGCCAAATGCAGAGGGCTTTTAAAATGAGAGCAATTGTTGAATTCCACTCTTTAAAGAAGAGGAAAAGCTGTCTAGAAACTCACGTACCTTGGTGACGCCTCCCGGACAGTATTTGAAAGGAAGGAGGACCTGGAAAAAATTCCATACACCATTTCGTTAAACTGTAAAATATGTAGAAAAAGAGGAGTCTCAAATTGTTATTTGAGACTCCTCCATTTTATGCCCACCATGCTTCCTCTGGCTTTTCTTTAAACATCGAATTTTTCAGTAAACTGATGGCTTTTCCAAGCCCTTCGTCAGTAGAGGCAAGCATATCTTCGTGCTCAATGGAAATGACATAATCATATTCCACAGCGCGTAAAGTGCTGATTATATCGCGCCATGTTTTTTCATCAAGTCCGTACCCTACCGAACGAAACGTCCATGAACGATCCAATACGTCACCATAGTGCTTCGTATCGAGCACACCATTAACTTTAATATTGGCATCATCCAAATACGTATCTTTGGCATGGAAGTGAAAAATAGCTTTCTCTCTTCCCAGTTTTTTAATACTTTCAACAGGATCAATACCTTGCCAGACCAAATGGCTTGGGTCATAGTTGGCACCGATGATTGGTCCTACCTGATCCCTTAATTTCAGGAGTGTTTCCGGATTGTAAACAACAAAGCCCGGGTGCATTTCAAATGCAATTTTTTTCACACCATGTTTTTCCGCAAAAGCAGCTTCCTCTTTCCAGTAAGGGACAACTACTTCCTCCCATTGCCATTTAAGAACGTCCAAATATTCAGGCGGCCAGGAGCATGTCACCCAATTCGGGTTTTGCGCACCTTCATAATCACCCGGACATCCAGAAAATCCACAAATAACAGAAACGTCAAGCTGTTCGCTTAATAAAACCGTTTTGCGCCATGTTTCATGCGCCTTTTTCGCCACTTCTTTGTTCGGATGCAAAGGATTTCCATGACAGCTTAATGCGCTAATGGATAAACCTCTGTCCTCAATGGCTTTCTTAAACTGTTTAATCTTCTCCGGATTATCCAATAACTCATCAGGATCACAATGATGATTTCCAGGATAATTTCCCGTCCCTAATTCAATCGTATCCAGCCCCATCTCTGCAACCTTATCTAGCATTTCTTCAAAAGGTAACTGTTGATACAAAACAGTAAGCACGCCTAACTTCACACCAATAACCTCCTATTTGCAACATCAACCCATTTTTTCGTTTGATGACTTTCCAGAATCGCTTCGATTAAGCACATCGATTGATGGCCGTCTGCGATTGTCGCAAACTTTGGACTGTACGGTTGATTTTGTTTTTTATGCTGTATCGCCTGATAAAAATCAATGAATAAGTTTTTTAATCCATCTGGCCATCCTTCCTGATGTCCGCCTGGGTAATGAGCCAGTTCTGCCGCTGAAGATGAAAGTAGGTTTGGATCCTTTACTAGCTCTCGATTCGGCTCATCTCTCTGGCCGATCCATAATCGATTGGCCTCTTCCTGATTCCAGGATAAAGTTGCTTTTTCCATGGCGATGTCAAAGTGCAAATGATTTTTGCGCCCTCCACTCACCTGTGACACAGTAAATACACCTTGTGCTCCACCTTCAAAATGAACAAGAACACTTCCGTAATCTTCGGAATGGATGTCTATGACCTCTGCCTCTATCTCAGACTCTATACCAAATGTGCTAACTTCCTTCTTCGGTTTTTTTCTTGTTTCATGAACCGTTTTTAAATCAGCAAAGACGTTAATAATCTTTTTCCCTAAAACATGCTGCACGGTGTCACACCAATGTGAACCGATATCCGCGATTGCCCGCGACGGTCCATTAAATTCCGGATCCAATCGCCAATTATAGTCCGTGTCATACAAAAGCCAGTCTTGTATATATCCTCCGTATACTAAATTGACTTTTCCGAACTGCTTCTCTAAGATCATCTCTTTCATTTCCGCGACCAATGGATAATGTCTGTAATTAAAGCATACTGCACTTACAACATCGCTTTGTTCAGCCAATTTCATCAAAGTAGCGGATTCCTCACTATTAAGAGCAAGTGGTTTTTCTGATAAAAGATGTTTTTTTGCTAATAAAACACGCCGGTTAATTTCATAGTGCATATACGTTGGTGTACAGTTATGGACAGCATCAATTTCCGGATCATTAATTAAATCAGCAGCATCTCCATAAGCCTTTGAAATTCTGAACGTACTGGCAAGCTTCTCCGCTTTTTCTATATTTCTGGAGGCAACCGCGACGACATCTACATGCGGTACTCTTCTTAATGCTTCTATGTGAGCGCATGCTGAGAAGCCTGTTCCAACAATACCTACGCGTACCCTGTTCATGCCGTACTTCCTTCTTTCGTCATATTTAAAACATCGTCAATCAAAATAGTTTTTCCTGTTTTCACCGATTCTACGGCTCCGAGCACCATAGCCAAACTGTATAAATTGTCTTTTCCTGATGTTTCAGGTTCTCGATTTTCACGAATCGATTGTGCAAATTCCAGCAGGCTTGCCCATCTTTCTTCAGCCTCTAAATCAACCAGGTCCACAATCAATTCGCCATTTTTTGACTCTTTTGCGCCTTTCATAAACACGGATTTAAAGATATCGTTAGGCTTTACAACAATGTCATTATTGGCCCACACGATTTCTCCTCCTTCACCCTGAATGCGCCAATCCCCATCCCATGTCGTTTCCCATCCACGAGAAACCCAGCTTCCCGTATAAGAAACGACTGCACCGTTCTCCATTTCAAACAGGACAGAAGCTACCGCGTTCCCTTTAAACCAGCTCCACTTGGGATTCCATGAATGCGCTTTAACGGAAACCGGTTGCAGACCAAGAATTCCTCTGATCTGATCAAAATGATGGACCGCCATATCAATAATTAAAGGCTCTTCCATTTCGGTACGAAAGCCTGTGAACTGGGGTGCCTTCTGGAAATTAATATAAATACTGCCCAATTCTCCGATGACATTTTGTTCGATTACTTTTTTCACTGTCTGCGGTGCTTTTTTAAAACGATAATTTTGGCTGACCATTAATTTGCATCCGCTTTTTTCTGCCGCTTCCACAATTTTTTTACAGTCGTCCACTGTTCCTGCCAGAGGCTTTTCAATAATGCAGTGAAGACCATGTTCAAATGCTTCTAACGCAATATTTGCATGGAAATTTGGTGGAACGAGAATGAGTACCGCATCTGCCTCTACTTGCTGCGCTGCTTCAGACAGACTTTTGAATGTAATGGCCGAATCCAATTGATAATGCGTGCACGCTTCCTCCAAAAGGCTTTCGTTAATATCAACCACTGCGGCCAGCTCCCAATGCGGCGAATCTAAGACAACTTGCGTCCAGCTCCATCCCCATCCTCCAAGACCTACTTGAATAATACGTAAAGGTTGTTGCATTTTTATTCCCTCCATCAATGTTTTTTAACGAAAAAGGGGCGATTCATGATCACCCCCTAATCGATTATTTCCCTTCGAATTTGTTGCCCCACAGCTCAGGATCATCTACATTTTCTTTCGTTACTAGTTTAGGAGACGTTAACTGCATCTTCTCAACTTCCTTACCATCTAAATGATCTACAGCTGTTTGTAATGCTAATGCACCCATTTCAAATGGATCCTGATTGATCGTAACCGTCTGTTCGCCTTTTCGGATTCTTTCAAGAGCTTGAGGCGTACCGTCCACGCCTACTAACATAATGTGCCCTTTTTCATCCGCGCCTTTTAATTTCCCAACTTGGCGAAGTCCGCTTAATACACCACGCTGCATATCATCATTGTGTGTGAAGATCGCACGGATATTAGGATTTGCCGTCAAAGAATCCGCCGTGATACTTTGAGACTTTTCTGCAGACCATTCCGCATTTTTCGTATCAAGCTCCAGTTTTTTCGCCGCACTCATTCCGTCATTAAAGCCACCGCCACGTAATGTCGCATGGTATGTTCCCGGTGCGCCTGTTAATTCCAGAACAGTACCTTGTTTCTGATCCAATTGATCCACAATAAATTTTGCGGCCATTTCTCCGGCTGCAGCATTGTTAAAGGCTACACTGCTGACCACATCAGCACCTTCTGAAACGACACTGTCCACTGTGACAACTGGAATTCCAGCGTCATTTGCTTTTCTAACACCTGGAACGAGTTCATCTGAATTAGCCGGTGACAATATAATTAAATCAACCTTTTTAGCAATATTATCTTCAATTTGTCTTAACTGAACCTGACTGTCTGCTTTCCCATCTAGAACGGTTACATTAACACCCAGTTTTTTCGCTTCTTCTTGAATTCCCTGATCTAACGCAACCATAAATTCAAATCCGCGGCTCCATAACAAAACGGCGATTTCTTTCTTGCCATCATCCCCACCAGCATCATTTGTATTAGACTCGCCTGAAGAAGAAGTTTGATTATTTGCACCGCATCCTGCTAAAAAAGCCGCAATGATCATCCATATTAATACGTGTTTAAATCGGTTCATGCTCATACACCCCTTATAATGTAATAGTCACACCTGTACAAATTTTCATTACGAACTTAATGATAGCTTGCGACGATATACATCCAGTAAAGCGGCTACTAATATGACGGCTCCTGTTACAAGTGAATCCCAAGCTGGTGGAACACCGAGTAAGTTAATGGCATTTGAGACAAGGGAAATGAGAATCACACCGAGGATTGTTCCTATAATATTCCCTTGGCCTCCAAATAAGCTTGTTCCGCCAATAACAACAGCCGCAATGACCGTTAACTCAATGCCAGTACCGGCTGCAGGTCCTGCCGACTCCAATCGGGCCGTTAAAAGAAGCCCTGCAAGGGCAGCCGTAACCCCTGAAATAACGTATGTTGCCGTAATAATTGTTTTCGTACGGACACCTGAAAGCCTTGCTGCTAATTCATTTCCTCCACTCGCATAAATGGATCGGCCTAAAACAGTATGTTTCAACATAACGTGCGTGATGACCGCTAAAATGGTCACGACAAGGATCAAATTCGGAATGGCAAAGACGCTTCCCGTTGCAAGCGTAATAAAGCTGTCCGGAACTGGATTCACGTTGGCACTATTTGTATAGATTAAGACAATTCCCCGCGCAATGCCCATTGTGGCAAGCGTCACAATTAATGGCGGGACCATAAATTTCGTCACGAATACCCCATTAATCAGCCCGAATACCGCACCAATCAATATCATGATGAAAACGCCTACAATTACAGGAACACCATTATAGACAATGGCACCGAGACCAACAGCTGATGAAAGTGCCATAACGGCTCCAACAGAAAGGTCGATTCCGCCCGTTATAATAACTAAAGTGACACCTAAAGCGAGTGTGACCAAAATAGTTGACTGCATAAGCAGGTTAATTAAATTTGTTGTTGTCAAAAAAACGGGTGATAAAAAACTGAGTACAATACAAAATGCCGCAATAACCATTAACAATCCGAGACTGCCTAAATATTGCTTAAACAACTGCGAACCTTTGCTTTTTTTCGCCTGGCCGTCATATGATTCTTCTGCTCTTATACTTTGTTTAGCCTGCATTTGCTCCTGTTGCATACTTTAACACCTCTTCCTTTGTGCAATGATCGCCTTTTAGTTCAGCAACACTTCTTCCTTCTCTTATGACTAGAATTCTATCACTCATTTGCAATAGCTCCATAATGTCTGACGAGATAATAATGATAGCAAGCCCTTGTGCAACAAGCGTTTCAATCATCTGCTGAATCTCTGCTCTGGCGCCTACGTCCACTCCGCGAGTTGGTTCATCAAGGAGAAGGATTTTCGGTTTTGTCGCCAGCCACCTGGCCAGCACAACTTTTTGCTGATTTCCTCCGCTTAGAGATGCTACAGGCGTATTCAGCGTCGGTGTCTTAATACGCAGTTGATCTTTATAGTTTTGAACGATTTCCACTTCGCGCTTTTGATTAATCCAGCCAAAAGGCATTGCTGTTTTCAAGACGGACAACGACGCGTTTTCTTTCACACTTCCGCTTAAAACCAATCCTTGCGTCTTCCGGTCTTCCGGTACCAGTGCGATTCCATGTTTAATGGCATCCGTTGCACTTTTGATCTCAACCTTTTTCCCATCGATCAAAATGTCTCCGTGATCAATTTCATCAACGCCAAACAAACAACGAAAAATTTCTGTCCGGCCTGCTCCGACAAGTCCGCCTAACCCTAGTATTTCTCCCTTATGCAGATCAAATGAAATGTCTTTGACAGTGCTTTTTCGCGTCAAATTCCGTACTTCCATTACCTTTTCGCCCGGCTTTGAAGTTCGCGTTCTTTCTAGTGATACATCCCGGCCGACCATAAGACGGACAACATTATCCGGTGTAATTTCTTCTGTCGTCGCAGAAGAAATTAACTTTCCATCGCGAAAGACCGTAATCATATCCGCTAATTCAAATACTTCTTCCAGACGATGAGAGACGTATAAAATGGCCAGCCCTTTCTTCCGCAAGTTTTTCACGATTTGCAGCAGTCTTCTCGTTTCCGATTCAGACAAAGAAGCGGTCGGTTCGTCTAAAATAAGTACTTTTGTGTCCTTGGAAAGAGCACGCGCAATTTCTACCATCTGCTGCTCTCCAGTCGACAGGCTGGAAACGAGTGCTTCGGGATCAATCTTGGCTCCGAGCATATCCAGTGCAGCAATAGCACGATCTTGCGTATCCTTCCAATTAATCATCTTCTTTTTATTTTTCGGCCACTGTCCGAGTGATATGTTTTCCGCTACGGACAAATGTGGCACAAGAAGCAGCTCTTGATGAATAACCGAAATGCCATGTGCCTGCGAATCTCTCGGACTGGAAAAGGAAACAGTCTCATTATCAATGATAATGTCTCCCTCATCCGGCTTATAATATCCCGCTAATATTTTAATTAGTGTCGATTTGCCCGCTCCATTCTCACCAAGAAGGCACTGTACCTGACCGCCATATATCGTAAAACTTATATCACGTAAAGCTTGAACGCCCTTGAATCCTTTATTGACATTACGGACGTGCATTTCGCTAATCATGCTAATGTTACCTGTTTCAAAAACTTCAGGCCATCTTCACCAATCGAATCTTGTGAAGGTGCCAGCGGTCTCCACTGTGACACTGCACGGGCAATTTCTTTAATTTCCGTTGTAAATGACTCGATAACAACCGGGCCATCATACGAAATCTCATTCAGCGTTTCAAAAACGTCATTCCATGGGATATGCCCTGTTCCCGGTGTCCCACGATCGTTTTCACTCGCATGGAAATTAAAAATATGTCCTTTCGCCAGCTTCAATGCATCACTGATATTTTTTTCTTCCAAGTTCATATGGAATGTATCCAGCAAAAAGCCAACGTTTTCTTTATCTACTTGATTCAGAAATTCCATTCCTTGCTGCACAGTATTAACGAAATCGGTTTCAAAACGATTCAGCGGTTCAATTGCTAATTTGATTCCTTTTTCCTCTGCATAATCTGCTGCTTCTTTCAGGTTTTCAATTGCCCATTTCCATTGCTGTTCTTTTTCTTCTGTTGATAACAAGCGTGTCTTTCCTGTTGCTGTATACATTGGGCCGGATACAAGTGGAGAACCGAGATCCGCTGCTATATCCACACATTTCTTAATGTAGTCAATTCCTTCCTGACGAACAGCTACATCTTCTGAGCTTATGTCCCGGTTTGGTCCAAATGCACCACATATTAATGCTTCTACACCTGTTGCTTTCAACCGGTCAGAGATAGCTTGTGTATCAATCGTATCCGGATCTTCAATACATATTTCAATGTAATCAAAGCCCATTTCATTTACTTTATCAATAAGGTCGAGTGTTTCATTTGAAAAGGGTGAAACCCAGATAAATGTACTTGCACCAAATTTCATCTTTTTTCTCTCCTTTATCCAATTGATTTTTCAATTGATTTAATGTGGTCAATACATTTTTTTGTATATTCATCAAAGAATTCTTGACCGCCGCCTTTTTCCATGACACCGAACGGATCAGCTGCTGCTGGTAAAATTTCAAATGTAAGATGCCCTTTGTAATCAATCTCTTTCAATGCCTGCAATACAGGCGCAAAGTCAATATGACCTAATCCCGGTGCTTTTCGGTTGCTGTCTGCCAAATGAATATGAATGAGTGCATCTCCGCTTTTGCGAATTGCATCCGCAATATTCTCTTCTTCAATGTTCATATGAAACGTATCGCCCATAATTCCGACATTTGGAAGGTTTACTTCTCTCCACATATCAACCGCTTGATCCAGTCGATTCAGCATATACGTTTCATAGCGATTCCACGCTTCAATACATAAGTTCACGTTTTGTTTTGCTGCATATTCCGCCCCTTCGCGAATTCCTTCAATCGCCCATTTCATTTCATCATCGAAATCCGTTAAAGAAGCAATTTTTCCATTTGCTGTTGGCGCTACGATCATAACTGGTGCACCAACCTCTGCCGACATATCCGCCACTCTTTTCACATAATCTACCGCTTGTTTACGCTTGTCCGCATCAGGATGAGCCAAGTCGCGGTCCTGGTTATATATGGAACAAATTGAAGAAACAGTCATTCCGTAATCGCTTACAAGATTCCGTACGTTTTTCGTATCATATGCCGCTGGTTCACCAACAAGCTCAATCGCATCATAACCAAATCTAGACAACCGTTCAATACTTTTCGATACATCTTCTCCAAAATAAACCAATGAATCATAGCTATACTTAAACATTTTATATCCTCCTCAAAATGGTTGTTAAAATCAATTTCTTTTGTTCTTAAAGTAATCATACGCTGTCTTCCCAAACGCGACAATTAACAAAATTGAGGTAAACATTCACTATCTTGCGGTATTGAGAATTTTCTGCATATAAAAAGATCCTGCAGATAATAGATGGCTTCTGCAGGATCTTTCCACGTTTATTTTTTCTTTCCATTTATTAATTGATAAAGCGTTTCTTCTGATAAGTTGTCATTAATCATGTCCGCGACAACCTGTCCTTTATGCATGACGAGAATGCGTGAACAGAGACCTATCAGTTCTGAGGTATCGGAAGAAATAACAATAATTCCTCTTCCTTCATCCGCAAGCTCGTGAATTTTAACGTATAATTCACACCTGCTACTAATATCAACCCCAATTGTCGGTTCGTCAAGCAGATATAAGTCACTTTTTGCCATCAGCCATCTGCCTAGCATAACCTTCTGCTGGCTTCCCCCGCTTAAAAATTGGACCTTTTGATTAACATTATTAACTTTTATATTCAGATCAATCACTTTATCGAGTGATTCATCCACTTCCACATGCGGATTAATAAAGTTGAGCTTATTCATACTTTCAAGGCTGGCAAGTGACAAGTTTTTCGTTACGCTCATATTCATAAGGAGCCCTGAAGAAAAGCGGTTTCCGGATACATATCCGAAACCATTATGCACTGCTTCTGTAGGATGAACGAAGTCGATTTTTTTGTTTTTCCAGTAGATGTTTCCACTGTCCTTTTTCATTTGCCCAAAAATAATCTTGGCCATTTCAGAGCTTCCAGAGCCCGCAAGCCCCGCAATTCCGAGAATTTCACCTTCGTGTAAAGAAAAGTTGACGTTGTGCAAATACGGCCTTTTGGAAACGTTTTCGATTTTGAGTAGCTTGCTCTTTCCTGCTACCTTTACTGGCGGATAATAATGTTCAATTTCATGTCCTACCATCAGCTTCGTTAATTCTTGTTCATTAACCTCACTGACCGCCTTGGTGGCTATTTGCCTGCCATCTCGTAAAACAGTCACCCGATCACACAGTTTTTGAATCTCACTGATGTTATGTGTAATGAAGAGAATGCCCATTCCATTATCTCTATACTGCTTCATTAGTTTATATAATTCATTCCGTTCTGATTCTGACAGGTTTGCTGTCGGCTCATCCATAATTAAAATTTTACTCTGGTGACAGATTGCTTTCATGATAGCGATTAAATAGTGCTCGCGCGCTGAAGTATTTTTCACTTTTACTTTTGGATTTATAGATGACCCCAGTACACTCAATAACTTTTTAGCTTCTTTTCTCATTTTAAGCGGATTCACAAAAAACTTTAAAAATCTGGGCTCCACACCTAAAAAAATGTTCTCTGCCACACTCATCTCAGGAACTAAATTAGGTGTTTGATGAATAACGGTTATCCCACGGGCATGTGCATCTTTTACTGACTTGAACCGAACGGGCTCATCATTGACGTACATCTCCCCAGAATCCGGTTTATACAATCCCATGGCAATATTAATGAGCGTTGATTTTCCAGCGCCATTCTTTCCAACGATCCCATGAATTTCCCCGGGCTTTAATTCAAAATTTATATGATGAAGCACTTGATTCCCGTTAAACGATTTATTAATATTTATCATTTTCAACAACATTATTCACCTCTCTCACTTTAAATGAGAACTGTCTTTTATAAAGTGTATAGAACAAATGGAAATAATCAAATCTATTAAATTGGTATAAAACTAAAGATTATTGCGGAATTCAATTAATCATCTTGAATTTGTCCGATTCATTATGGATAATTTCTTATAATGGTATTTTCGAGGGCATCTAGATATCCTATTCTTTAATTATAATGAGGCTCATGAGGAAACACTTTCTTTTAAATGCCTTTTACAATGTTATCAAAAAATGTGTTGTTTGAACATTATACTCTTGTTTAAATAGAATGAAATATTAGCCGTATAAGGGGGAGGTGGATATTGAATAATTTCCCATCCATTATCAAGCAGCCCGTCTTTAATTCTATTTGTGCCTTTACTGAACGGACACCTTATACTGAAACAGGGATACATAAGAATGATGGTACAAAAATCATCTTCATACAGGAAGGCCAAACAGCGTTTTTGATTAATGGACAAAAGCTGACTGTAGAAAGAGGGGACCTGTTAATCATACATCCGTTTACAGAGCATCACTTGAGGCCACTTTCAGAAGAACCATTTAAAGCATATGTACTCTCTTTTCTTCATCTGGAGTTATCGGAACTTCCAAAAGGATTTTTAACATTGCCGGATCAGCCATGCCTGTATAAAGCGCAGGAGAATTATATGACGATTGAAAAGTACTTGGAGAACATAGAGGAGGAAATGAAAATCGGTGCTTTCGGCTCCGAAGAGTTGGTTTCTTCCATCCTCGTTACGTTACTCATAAAGATACTTCGTTTTATCCATTCGGATACAAATAGCGATCGGAAAGCATCGATGTCGGAAAAAATCGTTAAGTACATAAAGGAAAACTATAATCGCGACTTAAGCCTCGATGAATTAGCAAGCATTGTATTTGTAAACCCCTATCACTTGGCGCACACATTTAAAAGTGAAATTGGCGTTCCACCTATTCAGTTTTTAATCCAATACCGCATTGAGAAAGCGAAAGAAATATTAATTCACACAAATATGCCCGTTCGTGAAATCGCTTTCAAGGTGGGCTATCCGAATGCGAACTATTTCAATTCACTCTTTAAGAAATTTACCGGATTGTCACCCGGTAAATTCAGAAAGACAACAAGATAAAGTCCCTGCGTTCTTTGAGACTTTTTCATGTTGTCTATTCTAAACAGCTCATTTCACTAGGCGAGTTTACAACTCGCCTTTTTTATCGTGTAGTGATGAATATTACTGCCCAGCACTCGCAGCGGTACCTGCATCATCAATCGGAATTTCAATCAACTGATTAGAGCCAGTCGCTTTTGGCATAACACCGTCCCATTTTTCAATCCATTTGTTTTGAATGACTTCAGGTGAGATGGATTCTTTAATGATTTTATTGTAGTCAGATATCCCTTGCGCTTCAATTTTCTTTTTCTGTGCTTCGGCTTCCGCAATCTTCAGCTCAATTTGTTTCCGCTCAAGTTCCTGCGCCGCTTCTACCCGTTTATTAATCGCCGCTTGTGTCGATTCATCCGGCTTTGGCACACCGAGCGTCAAATTATCAACGACGAAACCAAGTTCTTTAATGTCATCGGAAAATATGTTTTGGACACCGACAGCCGCTTCAGATGACTTTTCACCATACGTATCAATGACAGAGTATTTGGCAATCCCTTTACGTCCGGCATCCCAAAGACGTGTGCGCAAATAGGATTCTTCAATTTGCTCCACTGGAATCGGGCCAAATTTATTAAACACATCGACGACTTTATCCGGCTCGATGCTGTAGTTGTAAGCAAAGTCAACGGTTACACTTTTTCCGTCTGACGTCGCAACTTGAATATCGGCATAATTAACCGTCTGCATCCGGATCGGATACACCGTTACTTTGTCAAATAAGCCAACAAGATGCCAGCCTTGACCAAGCGTTTCATCCTGAACACCGCCATTTGGACTGTACACAACACCGACATAGCCGTTCGGAATTTTTTCAATAAACAATGTAAGTAAGGCAATACCTAAAACAAGAGCAATTGCGACGATCGTGCCGCCAAGCACCTTTTTATTCATTCCTTTATTCATCTTTTTCACTTCTCCCATCGTGTGAACCCTCCTTTAAATTATCTTTCACTTTGCTGGCTGTTTCCCCTACTTTTTTAAATGACGGCGATAGCATAAGCCAAAGGCCAGTGCCAATCAGCAAAAGGACAAGGACCGAACCGATCAATACTTTCATCCTATTCCCTCCTTCATAATAAAACGTTGCACAGGTGATCCTACTCATTTCCCCGGTAATTTTATTGAACTCGCTATCAATTAAATATGTATGTAACTCTCGCACAGCAACCTGTCTATTTCGCATCAATTTTTACACCGGTCATCATATAATCGACAGCGAGCGCTTAAAGCAAGAGAAATAAAAAAGAATAATGTCAGCATCATCGTTTTCCCTATCTCTATCACTTCACCTTCCTTTTACGCATAACGCAAAAAAAAGTTTCAGTTATTTTCAGAAAATACATGATGTTTTACATTATTCAAACAATTATCGTATAGAACCATTTCATGATCCTCTTACGTTCATCTGCTGAAACTCAATGACGCGATGACAAAGTTGTTGAACAAGCTTCGCATCATGACTGACAACAAGTACACCCAGCCCTCTCTTTTTAGCCATTTCTAGAACGACATGCCATATTTGAGCTTGTGTGATGGCGTCAAGCATCGTTGTCATTTCATCCGCAATGAGAAAACGCGTCTCAGGTCCCAACGCCCTGGCCACACAAAACCGCTGCAATTCTCCTCCAGACAGTTCGTTCGGCCAGCGCGTGAGCCATTCCTGTTCAATTCCTACTAATTTAAGCAGCTCTTCGTCAAGCGGTCCTCCTTCACGAAGCGTCTTTACCATCTTCCACCTTGGATTAATGGCTTTTTCCGGATGCTGAAAAACGAGTTGCACAGGATGATAGACGTTTTTTGGTAAGGAAGAATGATTAATCGTCACACGTCCTTCCACAGGTTTCTCATAGCCTGCTAAAACTTTGCAAAATGAGGTTTTTCCATATCCACTCGGTCCAATGAGACCAACGATTTCCCCTGGCTCCAGTGTTAAATTAACCCCTCGAAACAACCACGGTCCATTTCCGTAACGAAACCCCACATCTTTTGCTTCAAGTTGCATGAATGCACCTCACCATTCCATGACGAAGATTTCGCATTTTTGGCCGTGCCTGTCTACACTCATGTGTCGCCTTTTCACATCGCGGTTCAAATAAACATCCAGCTGGCAAAGCGCTTGGATGGGGCTGCGAGCCTCGGATCGGTATAAAATCATTTTGCGGCAGCGCTCTCCATAACGCTTTACTATACGGATGCCGTAGCGCCTCACCCTTCCCGGCAAAGTTATCCACCGGCGCGACTTCAACCGTTGTCCCTGCATAAAATACGGCAATTTTATCGGCGATTTTTAGTGCGGACTCCATATCATGCGTAATAAGCATGACCGCACACCCATTGTCTGCAAGCTCTCTAAAGTCATGAAGAGCTTCTGTAATGACGACTGGATCAAGTCCTGGTGTCGGTTCATCCGCAATAATCACTTTCGCCTCACTCACCATCGCTGTCGATAAAAGCGTTCTTCTCGCCATTCCTCCAGACAGTTGAAAGGGATACATGTTCTCAACATTTGATTGTAAATGATAACGTTTAAAAACCTCACGTTGTGCCGTAACAGCATCGCCCTGTTTGACAGACGTACGGACTTGAGCACCTATGCGCATAAGCGGATCTAAATAATTAACAGATTGCGGGACGAGCACAATTTCCTTGCCTCTTACAGCCATTTGCCGGGCAGCTGTCAGTTCATCTCCTGCATATTTGATCGTCCCCCCGCTCATGCTCGCATTACTCGGAAGAATGCCTAAAATAGCATGGGCCAGCAAACTTTTCCCCGAACCGCTTGCTCCTACCACCGCAAGTATTTCACCTGCCACAAGTGTGACATTTAAACTGGTGATGACGTGATGATGTTTCTGCTTGAAACCACCTGTATATTGTTTAAACGATATCGACAAATCTTCTACTTCAAGAATAGACATACGTTCCTTCACACCTCTTTAAACAGTCATTAATTATGCGCTCTCGTTGGATCAATAAGCATTCGGAGATTTTCGCCGATCGTATCAAATGCCCGAACGACAATAAGCAAACAAAGGCCTGGGAAAAAGGCGAGCCACCACATACCTGAAGACAAGTACTTCATCGATTCTGACAAAATAATGCCAATTGCTGGTTCGTGGGGCGATAACCCTAAACCTAAAAAAGTCACAGCCGCTTCATGCAAGATCGCGTGAGGAAACAATAACAGGAATCCGACGAACACTTGCGGAATGACATGCGGCAAAATATGTTGAACGGCAATAAACCAGCGGGATTTCCCCATCTTCTGAGAAACGTGTACAAATTCAGCCGAACGAATTTGCATCACTTCCGCTCGAATGACACGGGCAAGACTTGGCCAATGGGTAAAGGCAATGCCCATCACAATCCCTTTCATTCCGCCTCCTACTGTAAAAGCGATCAAAATGAGTGTAACGAGGTGCGGCACACTAAGAAAAAGGTCAATGAGCCATGAAATGAGCTGATCGACTTTTTTCCCCATTATCGCTGCGGTCATTCCAATGATAAGAGCAATGAAGGTGCTGCCAATGGCGCCAATCAATCCGACTCCCATACTCAACGAAAGCCCCATAATGGTACGTGTAAACATATCTCTTCCTAACCAATCGGTACCAAAAAGATGGTCCATTGAAGGGGGAGCATTTCGCACATTCAAGTTCGTGGCCACTCTTCCCTCATCTAATAAAAACGCTCCCGCTACAATACTTACTAACAAAACAACAGCGATGGTGGTCACGATGAATGCCCGTTTCCTTCTATTAAAATCGTTTAGATCAATCTTTCTCTTTTTGATGGTAAGGGCAGCCTTCAAATCCTTCGCCCCTCTCTTGTTCGCGGATCTACCACGTAATAAATCAAATCAGCGATAACATTCCCTGCAAAAACAAAGAGCGCGCTGCATATGACCAATCCTAATAAAAGCGGAACATCTCCTCTTAGCCCCGCTTCTACGGTAGCTTGTCCAAGACCTGGATACGAGAATACTTGTTCAGCAAGCACGGCTCCGCCAAACAATTCACTAAAAGCAGCAAACTGCAGCGTGATGGCAGGCAAAGCGACATTTCGCAATCCATGCCGCCAAAATAACACAAAACCGTGTTCTCCTCTTGCCCTCGCGAACAACACGTAGTCACTCGCCAAAACATCGATCAACTTTTGACGCGTATGTAAAGCGACATTCGCAACGCCGATAACACTCAACGTCAGCGCCGGAAGGATAAGATGATGAATTCGATCAGCAATTGTGACATCTTCCGCAAGAACGCCCGCCGGAACCCCTAACCCGATCGGAAACCACCCTAACCATACAGAAAAAACAATGAGCATAAGAAGTCCCATCCAGAAAGTCGGAGTAGACGCCAACGTATAGCAATACCATTTAATGAATTTGTCCATCCACGTATCCTTTTTCATCGCTGCGATCACGCCCATAGCAAATCCAATGATTCCCGATAATAGCCATGCTGTCATCATTAAAACGAAAGAATGCAAAAAACGTTCATGAATAACGTCAGCGACAGGACGGCGGTAAATCATCGATGTTCCTAAATCGCCTGTAAGCAAGGCAGAGCCCCAACTGATAAACTGTACGAAGGCTGGTTGATCAAGTCCCCAATACGCCGCAATCTTTTCTCGCTGCTCAGGGCCCACCTTCAGCATATCCGCACCGATATACGCTTGAATCGGATCAATGGGAGAATTCTTTATTAATAGGAAGGAAATGAAACAAATGGCGACTAGTAATGTCGCCATTCGTATACTTTTCAGCAAAAGAAAGCGTCCAATATTTCGATTTATTCTCTTGTCCACATTATTCAGTCCATTTCCATTCTTCAATGTTATTCGTTACAGGCCACCCATGCCCATGAGGGTGAATTCGTTGTTTCCCGATATCCAGCCCATCTTTCACTAAGTACAAATGGTCAATGTTTACTAACCATGCCCATGGAGCATCCCCTTTTGCACTTAAACCTGTCGTTCCATCCCATTGCGCTTTTTTCCAAAAAGCCATTGCGTCTGTTTCACTAGTTGCATGCAGCGCTTTTTCAAAATAATCATCTACTGTTTTATTTTCATAAAAACCTGTGTTATAGTAGGCTGCTCCCGCATGCTGGCCGCTATATACGTTGTACATCTCATGAGGGTCATGACTTCCCCAGCCCATCAGAACTGCATTTGAATACATCTTTTGTTCAATCGTATCCCAGCTCTGCCCTTCTATTTTGATGTCAATACCAAGTGGTTTGATCATATCCGCAACGGCTATGGAGAGCGATTGTCTGATCGCATCATCCGCCGGGTAATATAACGTAAACGCCGCTTTCAAAGAACCTTTCTCCAGCGTTCCATCACCGTCTGTATCTTTCCACCCGGCATCGGCTAACATCTTCTTCGCCCCATCTAAATCGGCGTCTTCAAAAACAGTTTCAGGATTCCACCAAGGCAAGCCATCTACTGACGTATAAGCAGGCGATCCATATCCTTCCAAAACACCGTCGATAAGCGCCTCTCGATCAATCGCAATATTTATGGCATGACGAATCGCTGGATCAGCCGTCACATCGTTGCCTATTGGGTAGCCCTCTTCTGTCACCCGTCCCGATTTTACGTATGGAAACGCAATGCCGCGATTATCCACTGTTTTGACTGCTTCTAACCGCATGCCATGTACTTGCTGCCTGCTAAACGCAGCAGGAATAGCCGCAACATCTACATTTCCTGCTTGAGCAGCAGCAAAAGCAGCGTCCTCACTTAAAAATAAAAAGGTCATCTTTTGAAAAGAAGGCTTTTGATCATAATATTCTGGGTTCGCTTGTACAATAAGCTGCTGTCCCTTGTCCCATTGAACGAGCTGATAAGGGCCTGAGCCAACCGGCTTTTCCGCATAATCAGCTCCGTACGCATGCTCCGGGACAATCCCTGTGGCAACGAGAGAGTTGATAAACGTTGATTGGGCTTCTTTTAACGTAAAGATGACGGTATATTCATCCTTTGCTTCCACTTCCTCCAGTATATTCAGATCCACGACGGATCCATTTTTTAATACGGTTTCAAACGTAAACGTCACATCAGCAGCTGTTAAAGGCTGTCCATCCGAAAATTTCACATCATTGCGCAATGTAACTGTCCAAACCTTTCCGTCTTCACTCACGTTATAATGAGTGGCTATGTCATTAACAATGTTCAGTTCTTGATCCCGTTTTAAGAGCGTACTTTGGAAAAGCGGTGATCCGTAACGTCCCCAGCCCGTCGCTGGATCAAATCCTGTATCCGGTTCTCCTCCAACAGCTAACACAAGTTCATCCTTTTTGCGCTCTTCACTCGGCCCGCGAGAATCCGATTGTGAACAGCCTGCTATTATAATAGAAGAAACGAAAACAGCTGCGGCGATTAAGCCTAAAAATTTCTTGCTCATTTATCCAACTCCTTCATCTAAAGGACCATACTTTTTCCATACTGAATCTTGCATACGCCCCCTATTTTACTTCCCCTTTTATCAAATCACACATTTTATATACGCTTAATTTGTTTAGTGAATTTACTAACTATCGTACAATATCATCCTATTAAAATTTGGTCAAGATAAGGCTTCCTTTCATGACCGCTTACACTTCAAAGTAAAAATGCTTATGCAACTGGCAGCCCGGATTAAACGCCATACCACAGCTCGGACAAGCGGACTTACATGCTAAATATTCACGAACCGTCAGCTCATGGCCGCAGCCCCCGCACAGTACTGCCTTTTCATCCCACTTCTCTTTCGGCCACACCTGCACCTTACCGCATCCATCTTCCGCGTGGCACTGATGGCATGGATAATATGTTTTGCAGCAATAAAACTTAATCGCAATCCGGTCTACTTCTTGATGATAATGCGCACATCGTGTCTCTTCATCCAGCACACTGCCACGCACATCATGTCCTTTTATGATCATAGCAAATCTTCCTCTCCTAATCTAAGTCGCCTGTATTTACACTTCATTATACAGGTGTACTAAAAAGGGGGGCAAAAGAAAAAGTATGGCGGGATTCGTGTGCCTGTCGGCGGGATCTGTCATTCATTAGGACTTATTCTGCCATTAGATCGCTTTATCCCGCCGTTACAGTCAAAAATCCCGCCAAAACAAGAAGAAATCCCGCCACTAGATGTTCCTTTTTAAAAATGAAAAGGAGCTGTGTCAAAAGTATATACTTTTGACACAGCTCCAAAAAAATGAATATCGTCTTGCATACAATCTCTGAACAACCCACTCACTCTATTAAAGTCCGAGTGAAATATACTTTACTTCCAAATATTCTTCTATTCCCCAGTGCCCGCCTTCCCGGCCGAGTCCGCTTTCTTTCATTCCGCCAAATGGAGCTTGAGCAATGGATGGAAGTCCATCGTTTAGTCCGACGATCCCGTATTCAAGTCCTTCTGAAATGGTGATCGCTTCTGATATATCTTGCGAAAAGACGTATGCGGCGAGTCCGTATGGTGAGTTGTTGGCGCGCTTGATCACTTCTTCAGCCGTTTTGTATGTTGTTACCGGCGCAAGCGGTCCGAATGTTTCTTCGATCATGCATACCATGTCGTCTGATACATTCGTTAATACAGCAGGCGTAATAAAGTAACCTTTCTCACTGGGCAATGCTTCTCCGCCCGTTTCGAGCTGGGCTCCTTTTGATAGGGCGTCTTCCAATTGCTTTTTCACTTTATCGATTGCCGCTTCGTTAATCAGCGGTCCAATCTCAACACCTTCATTCAGCCCGTTGCCGACCGATAGCTGATCGACCGCTTCCTTCAGCTTTTCAACAAACTCTGCTTCAACCGACTCGTGCACGTACACGCGATTCGCGCAGACGCATGTTTGTCCTGCATTCCGGTATTTAGACCCCATCAATCCTTCAACTGCTTTGTCAAGATCTGCATTTTCCGTGACGATAAACGGTGCATGGCCGCCAAGCTCTAGTGATACTTTTTTCATCGTATCGGCTGCCTGGCGCATCAATAACTTCCCGACATTTGTAGACCCCGTAAACGAAATTTTACGAACGCGGCTGTCAGCCATCCATGTTTCACCAATCGCCGCCGCGTCACCTGTAATCACATTCATGACGCCTTTTGGAATGCCTGCTTCTTCCGCAAGCTCCGCCAATTTATAAGCCGTAAGAGGCGTTAATTCTGCCGGCTTTACAACGACCGTACATCCCGCTGCCAGCGCAGGACCCACTTTCCTTGTCATCATCGCTGCTGGAAAATTCCACGGCGTAATGGCCGCCACAACACCAACGGGCTGCTTCGTAACGAAAATCCGTTTATTCGGAGCAGATGCTGGAACGGTTTCCCCGTAAATCCGCTTCCCTTCTTCTGCGTACCATGAAATAAAGCTGTTCGCATACCCCACTTCACCGATCGCTTCTTTCAATGGCTTCCCTTGCTCCGTCGTCATAATCCGTCCAATCTCTTCTTTTTGCTCATCGATTAAACGGAACCAATTCATTAACAATGCACTTCGTTCCGCTGCCGTTTTAGCAGTCCATTCAGGAAGTGCAGCGCTTGCTGCATCAACAGCAGCTGCTGCTTCTTTCTTTCCCGCTTTCGGAACAGTCGCGATCACTTCAAGCGTCGCTGGATTAACAACATTAATCTTCTCTTCCGTGTCTACCCATTCGCCATTAATATACATATTCCATGCTCTCATCATGTTCTCTCCTTTACTGCGCTTCTTTTTCTACATCTTTCGTAAACGTACCGTCATTCTCACCGACAAAGAACTTTTTACCATAAATTAAGAAACATAAAATAATGCCGATCGCAAATGCCCAGGCAGCACCTTTGATCGCTAACACTGCCGCTATAATACCAGCAATTCCAAGATCGCGTTGGCTTTTTGCTTCCATAATACCGATCCGGACACTTACATATCCTTGAATGAGTAATGTCAATGCAAGGGCAACACCTAAAATAGGTTCTACGAGACTAACAATTGGCAGTAACAGCAAACCTGTATTCGTGCCCCAACGGAATGAACCCGAGCCGCCGAAAATGGAATCCATGACTTTCTTGCCTTCTTTATAACGCTCTGCCACAACGACTTGCATGGCCGACCACATAGGACCGGACATTGTCACATCTGGACCGATGATACTCATGATTGAATTTCTCGCACCAAAAATTAAATGCGCGCGATTTGGATTGTAGTCGACTTTTTCGTCTTGTCGAATGTCATCAGCTTCATCAATAATCGCTTTACTTTGCAAAATATCGCCAAACAACACAATATACGTTGCCAAAACAGTTGGCAATCCGCTTATAAACAAAAGAAGCGGCGGCATACCAAGACCGAATACAGTATACTCATTCCATAATGTAGCAAAATCAGGTGTTGAAAAACCCCATTCAATCGTTGGCCAAGGCGCTTCGCCAAATAAAGGAGCGATCACAACGGCTAAAATAATGATTGGAAAAATACCTAGTTTTCCAATCATTCCCCATACCTTATTTTTCTGTTTTAATACCTGAAAATGTCTTGAGAATATTAAATAAAACGCAATCCCGACTGCAATTGAAATCGTCCACGGAAATGATTCAAAACGCCCACCCACTTGAAAAATAGAAATAACGGCAGCAATACCAGCGCCCATAATAATCCCTGCTTTAATGGCACTTGGCACAAGATTGACGACTTTACTAGCAAGCCCTGTCACGCCGAGAAAAACGGAAAACAAACCGAGTGTCAGCTGAAAAGCAACTAACGCATGCACCCGTTCGTCTGCCGGAAACTGAGAAACATACACCATAATTAATGGAATGGCTGGTGTAATCCAACCCGGAACAACGGGATCACCAAGTAAATGATGCGTCAAATAAAAAAGTCCATTGATCATGACCACAGCAAGTGCTGCTTCAAACGGCATCCCTAGCAATTCTATTAGCAATGGAATCGCTGCAAGATCGACTGCACACATTAATAACCCTTGCACATAATCAGGCCACTCAAACCGGTAATGAATAAACGGGATCCGCAGCTTAAACGGGCCTAGTGGAATGTAGGGAGATTCCTCTCCATATGCTCGATTTTGCCATTTCATTTGTTTTTCCCTCCTTGATATGCTGCTTCATAAATGGCGAGAATATCTGCTTTCGTGAACATTCTCGGATTATTTTTCAATAGACGGTCAATTTTACTCGCATCTTCCGCCATATCGTCTAAATCACTTTCTTTAATGCCCATCTCACATAGCCCGTCTGGAATACGAACCGCTTCGCACAATACACGCATGGCTGAAATAGCCCGATCCGCCGCTTCATTATCCGTTACATGATCGACTTTCTCACCAAGCGCTTCAGCAATGTCCCGGAAACGTTCCAAACAGCCAATTTTATTCCACTCCATTACATATGGGAGCAACAGGGCATTACTTACGCCATGCGGAATATGAAACCGGCCGCCAAGCGGATACGCCAATGCATGGACGGCACCAACACCTGCATTACCAAACGCCATGCCCGCCATAAGGCTTGCTGTCGCCATTTGCTCACGCGCCCGCACATTGTCTGGATTTGCATATGCTTTTGGCAAGTTCACCGCAATCATTTTCATCGCGCCTATTGCTAACGCATCCGTAATCGGTGACGCATGAACAGATATGTACGCTTCAATAGCATGAACAAGTGCATCAATCCCGCTGGCTGCTGTAACACCGGCTGGCATCGTCAATGTCATTTCCGGTGAAACAATGGCCACATCTGGCAATAGGTAATCGCTTACAATTCCTTTTTTCACTTGCTCTTCTTTATCGGACAAGATCGAAATATTTGTCACTTCAGAACCGGTACCTGCCGTCGTTGGAATCACAATGAGCGGGCATCCCTTTTGCTCCACGTGGTCCGTGCCAACGAGATCCACAAGTGCACCTGTATAATTCACATACCCTGAAACGGCTTTGGCTGTATCCATCGCGCTCCCGCCGCCAACTGCAATCAGCCCATCATGTCCGCCTGTTTGAAACGCTTTCCGGCACTCTTCCACCACATAAAATTCTGGCTCAGGCTTTACTTCTAAAAATACGCCGCACGTAAGCCCTTCCAAAATTCCTTGAATGTTATGAAGCATCCCTGTCTGTTGAATAATATGATCTGTGACAATGAGCGGGTTCGTCATTCCTAACCGTTCCGCTTCCACTTTCAACTGTCTGGTTGCACCTTCGCCAGTAATTAATTTATTGGCAATCTTAAACGTAGAAATAGTCATAAAAAATCCTCCTTTTTTCTTCTCCTTATTCTTATTGCAAGTTCCGTGCCAATAAGAAAAAAGCGTAAAAAGAAGGATTCATCTCTTTGTTTGATTTAAAAAATACTCAAAATCACCTTTCTTGATCAGAATTATAATCAGAAGACGCCCAGCCTTTCATTTTCGCCACAATAGTCGACTGGCTAACTTGCAAAGCTTCCGCCGCTTTTCTAGTCGTTTTATGTATGCGCATTGCTTTTTCAATTAAATGCCGCTCCACCTGATCCGTCGCTTTTTTCAACGGAATGATTTGACCATCCAATAGATATTCTGCAATCGGCTCCCGCTGGATTTTCGCCGGAAGCTGTTCTACGTCCACCTGCGCCGAAATAGCTGTCACCACTAAATATTCGATGACGTTTTTCAACTCACGAATATTGCCCGGCCACCTGTATTCACACAACTCATCAAACGCGTCCGCTGACAACGTGACAGCTTCTTGATGAGTAGCATTAAACCGCTCCAAATAATACGACAGCAGGCCAGGAATTTCTTTTTTTCGCTCTCGCAGCGGTGGAATACACATTGGGACAACGGTTAGCCGGTAATACAAATCCTCACGAAATGCACCTTTTTTAACGAGCTCTTCCAATGGCTGATTCGTCGCTGCGATGACCCGGATATCAACCTTTCTCGGCACCGTTGAACCGACTGGCGTAAACGAAAAATCGTCGAGCACTTTCAATAGCTTCACCTGTAATTCAAACGGCATGTCCCCAATTTCGTCCAAAAAAAGGGTCCCTCTATTCGCCATTTCAATCAGTCCTTTTTTTCCTTTCGAAAGTGCTCCCGTAAAGGCTCCTCCTACGTAACCGAACAATTCTGCTTCAATTAAATTCGCCGGAAGCGCCCCACAGTTCACTTCAATAAATGGATTTTCTTTTCGCAACGAGTGCCTGTGAATATATGAAGCGGACATCGTTTTCCCAACACCACTCTCACCCATCAAACAAACCGTTACATTCGTTTTGGCAACCTTTCGCATCAAACGCTTTGCTTTTAGATCTCCTGCTATAAATGGAAAGTGTTCTGTCTCATTCGTTTCCTCTTCACTCTCTGCCTTGTTTTCTTTTAATTCATCATTCTCAAGCTTCAGCTGAATTAACTCAGTAATATCACGTACGCTGCTGACAACATACAAAATCGTTTGCTCTTGATCAAATACCGGACTAGCCGACACGATCACTTTCCGCCCATTCGCCAGCTCCTGCATACGTGTCATCGCTTTTTTCTCCTGAATAACCTGAACCGACACCGACTTTGAAATATAGCCCGCTTTCTCCATATCATTCATATGAAGACCAATTATTTTCTCCGATGAAATACCGGTAATCCGCTCATATGCCGTATTCACCTTTACCGTAAACCCATACCCGTCTGTAATGTACACACCGTCATACAACGAGTTGATCATATCGGAAAACATTTTGCTAACGAGCATCTCACGAAACATGTCCGACTCCTGCTCCTTGAGAAACTCCTGTAAAAACGGCTGCTGAAAAAAGGCCCGAAGCGTCATCAACACATGGCCGTTCTGAATCGCCACACGAATCTCCTCCAGCGTAATCATCCCAACCGTTTTGTCTTGATCCACAATCGCCGCCGACTCCGCCTTTCGCTCTGTAATGAAGATCAACGCCTCTTGAATCGTCTGATCTAACGTCAGCACATCCTACAACCCCTTTTTTGAAAATGATTCAGCACTGCTTCTCAATCCCGCAATCGCTTTAATCGAAGTCCGTTTCTTTTCATGCTATCACGGTACATTCTTAACGAAAAGAAAAAGAATTGTTTTAAAAGCCGGATTTCTCCACCTTTCAAAACAACTCTTATCAGCATGACTTTCATTCCGTTTTTTTCATTTTCTCTTCTTTTAAAAGGATTTGTTATAAGCAAACGACTCCCTAACCTATAACGAACGACCGTAACGATGTCTTCTGCTGAAGCGACTCCGTTTTCTATAAGGGAATTCGCTTCTACATTTTTTGCCCGGTTTAATTCTTCTTTTGTTTTTTCAAATAATGAATAACACGTGCGCCAACTTCAGAAGTAGAAGATGTTCCTCCTAAATCAGGTGTTGCATATTCTTTTTCTGTCAATACGTCTTCAATCGCTTTTAACACACGTGCGCCTAGATCAGGGCGATGAAAGTAGTCAAACATTTGACTTGCGGACCAAATAGAAGCAAGCGGATTGGCAATTCCTTCGCCTGCAATATCTGGTGCAGAACCGTGAATGGGTTCAAACATGGAAGGATAGTCGCGTTCCGGGTTAATATTTGCGCCCGCAGCCAGTCCAAGCCCGCCGGCAATCGCTGCCCCTAAATCGGTTAAAATGTCACCAAACAAGTTCGATGTAACAACAACCTCAAAACGTTTTGGATCTTTAATCATGAGCATCGCTGCAGCATCAACAAGGTACGAATACGTTTTGACATCCGGATACTCTTCGCTCACTTCATCAAAAATTTGATCCCAAAATACCATGGAATAGTTGAGCGCGTTCCCTTTACTAATACTCGTCAGTGATTTGTTCATTTTTCGTGCTTCTTCAAATGCATAACGGATGACACGCTCCGTCCCTTTTCTGGAAAACACGCCTGTCTGCAAGACAACTTCTTCCGGCTTTCCTTTAAACAGCCAGTCTCCAGCTCCTGCGTATTCACCTTCACTGTTTTCACGAATAAACAGCATGTCAATCTCTTCTCTGTTGACCCCTTCAAGCGGACAAGGAGCGCCATTCAATAACGTAATCGGCCGAATGTTAATATATTGATCGAATCCTTTTCTAATTTTCAAAAGGAGATCCCAAAGAGAAATATGATCCGGAACACCTGGGAATCCGACAGCACCTAAATAAATCGCGTCAAATTCTTTCAGCTTTTCCATCCCGTCATCGTCCATCATTTTTCCTGTTTCAGCGTAGTATTCACACCCCCATGGAAAATGAGTAAAGTCAAAAGTGATGTTACCATCCATCTTGGCTACTTCATTTAAAACATTGATCCCTTCATTAATCACTTCAGGGCCAATTCCATCTCCGGCTATGACAGCAATTTTATATTCTTTCACCAAACCGCTCACTCCTTCAATTATGTTAACGAACGATAACTTCTTATAAAGAAAGACGGGCGAGGATGTAACTTCATCCAAAGGCCCCGCCCCGCTTTCTTTTTTAATTACGGTTAAAAATAACCAGTTTCATTTCTGTCATTTCTTCTGTCGCGTATTTAATTCCTTCACGGCCGGATCCGCTTTCTTTTACACCGCCATACGGCATATGATCCACACGGAAAGTAGGAATATCGTTAATTAAAACGCCGCCTACATGTAAAGCATCTGCTGCATTAAATGCGGTATGCACGTTTTCTGTGTAAATGCCTGCTTGCAGTCCAAAGCGTGAATCATTGACAAGATCAATCGCTTCTTCAACGGTTTTCACTTTGTTAATTAAAACAATCGGCGCAAAGACTTCCTGACAAGATACTTTTAACGTTGGTTCAGCGTCTAATATGACGGTTGGATGAAGAATATGGCCTTCCGATTCGCCACCTGCTGCAATCGTCGCGCCACCTTGTTTCGCTTCCTGAATCCAGCTGAGCGCACGATCCACATCTCCTGGTGTAATTAAAGCCGATACGTCCGTTTTTGGATCAAGCGGGTCGCCTAACGTCAACTTATTTGTTGCTTCCACAAACTTTTCAACAAATGAATCATACACATCCTCATGAGCATAGACACGCTGCAAGGATATACATACTTGTCCTTGGTTTGAGAATGCGCCCATAATGCAACGATCAATAATCTTATCAATATCGACATCTTTATCGATGATAACAGCAGAGTTTGAGCCAAGCTCCAGCGTAACCCGTTTCAATCCTGCTTTATTCCGAATGCCAATGCCTACGCCTGGGCTTCCTGTAAATGTCACCATGTTCACGCGGTCATCTGTCACGATTTTATCGCCGACGACTCTTCCTCCGCCTGTAATAACGTTTAACGCACCGACAGGCAGTCCTGCATCTTCAAACAGCTTTGCAGTAAAGTATGATGTTAATGGCGTTTGACTCGCTGGTTTCAGCACAACCGTGTTTCCAGCCGCAATCGCAGGGCCAAGCTTATGTGCCACTAAGTTGAGCGGGAAGTTAAACGGAGTAATCGCGCCGATCACGCCAACCGGCTCATGCGTTGTATACGCGATTCTGTTTTCTCCTCCTACAGCCGCATCCATCGGAATCATTTCACCGTGAAGTCTTTTCGCTTCTTCTGCCGCGAATTTGTATGTTTGAACCGTCCGGCCTACTTCCGCTTTGGCATATACTAACGGCTTCGCTGCTTCTTGTGCCAAAATGGTTGCTGCCTCGTCTCCACGTTCCTCAAGCAACTGAGCCACTTTTTCCAAAATAGAAGCACGTTGATGCGCCGGCATTTTAGCCATCACTTCTTTAGCTTGGAATGCTGCTTCAATGGCATTGTCAATTTCTTCCTCATTTGCAGAAGGAATTTGGGCAATCTCTTTTTCGTTATAAGGAGAAGTTAGTTTCGTATAAGAAGATCCTTCCACCCATTTTCCATTAATGAACAATTGCTGTTTATTTGTCGTTTCAGACATTTTGTATACACTCCTCATCTTTTATTTGTCGTTTAGGCCGGCATAAAGCCGGAGGGGGCTCCGTTATTTATCTCTTCCGGCTTAAAACGTCTTTCGCCTTTAAAACCATGTCAGCAGGTGTAAGGTTGTATTTTTTCAGAAGTTCTTCATTCTTGCCTGATTCCGTGTTCCGATCTTGCACACCGACCCGGATCATTGGAGTCGGATACTGTTCACCGAGAATTTCAGCGACTGCACTGCCCAGTCCACCAATAATGTTATGCTCTTCCGCCACGACAATCGCTCCCGTTTCACGGGCTGCCTTTACGATGGCTTCTTGATCAAGCGGCTTGATCGTCGGCATATGCAAAACAGAGGCATGAATACCTTCTTCTTCTAATAAGCGAGCTGCTTCTAATGAACGTTCTGTTTGTGTGCCTGTCGTAATAATTGTCAGATCACGCCCTTCTTTGATCACCACACCTTTCCCTAATTCAAAGCGGTGCGTTTTCCCGTCAAAGATTTGCCGCTGCTCATCCCGTGCAAGGCGAATGTAAACTGGGCCATCATATTGATGAGCAAATTCCATCATTTCAATTAACTCTACCCCGTCTGCCGGTGCAAGAACCACCATATTCGGGATGCTACGCATAATCGCTACATCTTCGACCCCTTGATGTGTTTTGCCTGTGCAGCCCGTCAATAGCCCGCTGTAAGCACCGATCATTTTCACATTTAATTTAGGCTGAGCGACGGAGACCGTAATTTGATCAAGCGCTCTTTTCGTAATAAAAGAAGCAAATGTACACGCCCATGCTTGCAGACCTACAGAAGCAAGGCCGGCCGCCACGCCCATCATATTTTGTTCCGCAATCCCCATTTGGAGAAACTGCGCCGGGTTCCCTTTTGCCACAGTGTCTATTTTCGTTGAATTCGCTAAGTCTCCATCTAACACGACAGCTTTTGCATCTTTTTTCGTAATATTTAATAACGCTTCTCCAAAGACATCACGCATTGATGCTTTTTCGCCTGCTTGCAACAATTGACTCATCTCTTACACCCCCGCCATTAATTCTTCTGAAGCTTGTTTTAACTCTTCCGCAGTCGGAATTTTAGAATGCCACAAATATTGGTTCTCCATAAAACTGACGCCTTTTCCTTTGATCGTTTTGGCAATAATGATCGTTGGCTTGCCTTTTACTTCTTTCGCTTCTTGACAAGCTTGAATAATTTGCTCAAAGTCATGTCCGGAAGCTTCAATCGTATGCCAGCCAAAGGCTTTAAAGCGCTCAGCAGGTGACGCAACAGGACGTTCTCTTTCCCGTCCTTCTGATCCATCCCAGCCAAACTGCTGCAATCCGTTGAAATCCATTAAGACAATCAAATTATCCAACTTGTATTTCGCCGCAATATCGGCTGCTTCCCACACTTGCCCTTCCTGGGATTCACCGTCACCGATCATGCAATACGTATAAAATGCTTTTCCTAGCTGTTTTGCCCCGAGTGCCATGCCGACTGCTGCTGAGATCCCTTGTCCGAGCGATCCGGATGACATATCAAGACCCGGCAGTAGATTCATGTCTGGATGCGCTTGCAAACGGGAATTAATTTCGTCAAATGTATTTAATTCCTCAATCGGGAAATAACCGCGCTGTGCAAGAACTGTATATAAAGCAATGGCTGAATGCCCTTTTGAAAGAACGAAACGATCCCGGTCTTCCCATTTCGGCTCGTTTTCATTAATGTTCATCACGTTAAAATACAAACTTACCAGCATATCAATAGCCGAAAGGGGGCCGCCAATATGACCAGCTCCAGCATGATGGACTGTTTCTACAACAAGTCTTCTCGCCTCGGCTGCCTTTTGTTTTAATTGCTCTATTTCTGCAAAATTAAGTTGTGCTGACATTGTATAATCCTCCTTTTTTACTCATATACATTTTTATTATTAGGTAAAGCGCTTAACCAGTAATAAAAAAAATAACCTTCAACAAAATTGTTTTGGGTAACCGCTTACCTAACACTATAATCAATCTTAAAGAAAAAATAAACACTTTTTAAAATTTTCTCATGATTTTTTAGTCAGCGCTTTCATTTTTAGGGATGAGTTTACTTGTGAAATTTTCAAAGTAAATACACCCCTTTTTTATTATTTGTTCAATTTGGCGGTGGAACCGCGCTTGATCAAAGTCGGACTAAGGACAACTCGTCTTTTCGACTGCCCTCCTTTCTTAATTTCCTCCACCATTAAATCCATCACTTCATGCCCCATTTCTCTAATTGGCTGAGCCATCGTTGTCAGCTGAGGATCGACAAGCGTCGCGATGATGGTGTTATCAAAACCGATAATGGATACATCATCCGGCACGTGAAGGTCAAGAGTCCGAGCAGCCTGGATCGCCCCACTCGCCAACAGATCATTGCAAGCGAAGATCGCAGTAAGCGGTTTCCCAGAACGTAAATATTCCTCCGCCACTTTTCCTCCCCACTCGACATTCGATTCCTCCACAAATGTAAACATGCCGTATTCTTCTAAACCATGATCTTCGAGCGCTTGTTTATACCCTCTCATCCGTTCGCGATTGCTCCATACATCCCGTGCGATAATCGCGATCTGCCGATGGCCTAATTGAATTAAATACGATGTTGCTTCGTACCCCCCTTGAAAATCATCTAACGACACAGAATTCACATATGTGGAAGGAAAGTCACGTGCGACAATCGTTACCGGAAACTTTTCTTTAATGAGCTTATCCACTTCAGAAGTCTCTTCAAATCCAGAAGCTAAAATAAGACCGTCAACACTTTTTCTTTTTAATAACTCGATGTAATTTTGTTCTTTATCCGGCTGGTAATCTGTGCTGCAAATGAGCAAATTATAGCCGAGTTCATGGCCCCTGTCTTCAATACTTCTCGCTAATTCGCCAAAGAACGGGTTGGCCATATCAGGTATAAGCAGCCCAATTGTGAACGTACTTTTGCCTGTTAACGCTGTCGCCATCATACTCGGCTGATAGTTTAACTGTTCGATCACTTTCAGCACACGTTTCCTTGTCTCATCACTGATCCTTCCTGAACTATTTAGCACTTTTGAAACTGTTGCAATGGAAACATTCGCTTTGCTCGCGACATCATAAATGGTTGGTTTCATAGTCAATGCTCTCTTTCTATCGATAAAATAATGTTTGCTTAATGAAAATAACTATCATTCTTTGCTGAATTTGTCAATTTTAAAAAAAGTCTATAATTGACAGTAACTCTGCTAATTTATTAAAAGAAAAAAAGTTTTTTTAAAAAACTGTTTGACTTTTCTGTATGCTCTTTTTATAATCGGACTATCCAGTTAAGTAAAGCGCTTTACCAAATTAAATCGAAAAGTAGGAGGCTACTATGGACGCACTACTTAAAACGAAGTATGGGATTGGAAATGTTGAATTATTGTCAGTTCCTGAGCCTGAATGCCCGGATGATGGTGTGAAAATAGACATTGCCTATACCGGGATTTGCGGTACTGATTTGCATATATACCATGAAACATTCAAAAGTTATCCGCCTGTTATTATGGGCCATGAATTTTCCGGTGTTGTTGCAGAAGTTGGGCAACAGGTCACAAAAGTAATGAAAGGTGACCGGGTGGCCATTCTCGGTTCAACCGCTGTCACATGTGGTTCTTGCGAATATTGTCGGACTGGTTATTACATGTTTTGCAAAGATCGCCGCGGAATGGGTCACGGTGTAAACGGCAGTTTCACAAAATATGCGGTCGTTCGTGAAGACATGGTTTACAAAGTGCCGGACAGCGTAAGTCTTGAAGAAGCCGCTTTGTCAGAACCGCTCGCTTGTGCCGTTCAAGCCATTGAAGAACTGACAACGATCCAAATCGGTGATACCGTTTTACTTTCCGGACCTGGACCTATTGGATTAATTTGTCTCTCATTACTAGCGATGAAAGGCTGTAAAATCATTGTTGCCGGAACGTCAGCAGATACTACTCGCCTTGAACTAGCAAAAGAACTTGGCGCTGACATCGTTGTCGATGTTATAAAAGAAGATTTACAAGCGATTGTCATGAAAGAAACGAATGGATTGGGCGTTGATGTAACGGTTGAATGTGCAGGAGCAGGCCCATCTGTTTCAAGTTGTCTGTCCGCATTGAAACAACGCGGGAAACATATTCAAGTCGGGATTGCCGGAAAAGAAATTACGTTAGACTTTGATACAGTTCTATATAAACAGCTTCAAGTATTCGGCTCACTTGCCCACTCGATGACAACGTGGGATCGGGTTATGCACATTCTTGAACAGAAAAAAATCAATCTGGCACCGATCATTACGCATAAGCTTCCTCTTACCGAGTGGAAAGATGCTTTTGAACTTTGTGAACAGAAACAATGCGGAAAAGTGCTTCTCAGTTATAACAGTTAATTTTTTATTTCATTCAAAGTAAACGCTTACCTTAAAGAAAGGAGTTGCCTTATGTGCCAGACAGAAACAGCTAAACCATCTTTAACTATACCAGAAACGATGAAAGTCGCTTATCTTGAAAAGCCGCTGCAAGTAAATGTAGCCCACGCACCCGTTCCGCATATAACCGGGAAAGAGGTACTCGTTCAAGTTATGGCAGTCGGAATTTGCGGCTCAGATGTTCATTATTATGCGCACGGCCGGATTGGAAAACGCGAAGTGCAGTATCCCCACATTCAAGGTCATGAATGCGCTGGAATTGTCGTCGCTGTAGGAGAAGAAGTAACCCGATGTACCCCGGGAGACCGGGTAGCGATTGAGCCTGGTGTTGCGTGTATGACCTGTGAATGGTGCCGGGAAGGCCGGTACAATCTTTGTCCCGATGTACAGTTTTTATCTACGCCGCCGGTTAAAGGAGCGTTTGTTCAATATTTAAAGCACCGGGAGGATTTTTTATTCGCGATACCGGATGAGCTTTCTTATGAAAACGCTACCTTGGCAGAACCGCTGTCAGTCGGCATTCACGCTGTGAAGCGCGGTCAGTTGAAAACAGGCGATACCGTTGTCATTTCAGGAATGGGACCGGTCGGACTATTAACCGTTGCAGCAGCAAAAGCGTTTGGCGCAAAAGAAATTATTGTAAGTGATATGGAAGCGCTCCGCCTTGATGCTGCCCTGAAACTCGGTGCAACAAAGGCCGTCGATATTTCAAAACAGTCTATCTTAGACGAAGTCAAACAGCTGACAGACGGGCTCGGTGCTGACATCGTGATTGAGACTTCCGGTAACGCGAAAGCGCTTCAATCTACTCCTGAGCTGACAAAGCGCGGCGGTTCGATCGTTGTGATCGGCTTTCCGCCAACGGAGACAGTGCCGCTTAACGTCACGTTTATGCTTCAAAATGAAATTAATTTGTATTCGGTTTACCGCTATACCAATACGTATCCACTGGCGATTGATTTGCTGACATCAATGGATAGCCAAATGCAGCACCTGTTAACCGACAGCTATCCGCTTGACGATATTCAAGCAGCGATGCATCAAGCCCATACCAATCGAAGTGAAAGTTTGAAAGTCATTGTGTATCCAAATTCATAAAAAACAAGGGGGATTTATCATGAAAAAATTATTAAAAGTAACATCTTTGGCAGCCGCTTTATCATTAGGACTTGCAGGCTGCGGTGCTTCTTCGGATGGCGCAAATGAAAACACGGCTGAATCTGGCGAAAAAATCGTACTAGACTTAAGTATTCCTGAACCAGAAGGCGCAAAATTTGATGTAGCAGCGAAAGCGTTTAGAGATGAATTAGAAGAATTAACAGATGATCAAATGTCAGTCAAAATTCACTATAACAATGCATTAGGCGGCGAGCGTGAAGTATTCGAACTAATGGGTATGGACTCTCTTGATATGGGAATTATCTCTGCCGGTCCTATGGGCAACTGGGTAACGGAATTTAACATGTTTGACTTGCCATTCCTCCTTGATAACCGCGAGCATGCGTACGCTGTGTTAGATGGGGAAATCGGGGATGAACTCTCACAAAAATTTGAAGACGCAGCAAACGTCAAGATCCTTGGCTGGGTTGAAAATGGGTTCGTTGCGACATCATCCAACAATGAAATTAAATCAGTAGAAGATGTAGAAGGCTTGAAAGTGCGTGTACAAGAAAATGAAGTGCAAATCGACACATGGAAAGCATTTGGAGCAGACCCGACACCAATGGCATGGACAGAAGTATTTACAGGCCTTCAACAAGGTGTAATCGATGGGCACTCTAACTCACTCGCGACGATTCAAACATCTAAAATTTATGAAGTTCAAAGCCACGTTGCTTTAATCGAAGACCGTTTTTCTCCAGCACCGATCGCCATTTCAAAAGGTATTTTTGAAGGTTTAACACCGGATCAGCAAGAAGCCGTTTTAAAAGCTGCTGAAGCCGCTGAACCGATCGGGCGTCAAGCGAACGAAGATAAAGTAGCAGAAGCTGCTGAATTCATCCAAAAAGAAGGCGTTGTTATTACAGAGCCGGACAAAGAATCATTTAAAGCAAAAGTAGATTCTGTCTATGAAAAATGGGCACCGCAAATTGGCGAAGAAATGATTGAGAGAGTACAGAATACCGAATATTAATTAGAACTGCTTGAAGGGTGATAATGAGTCTATCATTATCCCCCCTTCTTCATTAAGGAGTTGAGACAATGAAAAACATTATGCAAGGCTATATACGCATAACTGACGTATTTAATAAATTTTGCGGCTATTTAGTTGCGTTAATGATGGCGGTCATGACGGGGCTTATTTTCTGGCAAGTTATTGCTCGGTATGTGCTCGGATCCTCTCTTGCGTGGTCTGAGGAACTTTCCCGCTTTCTCATGATTTATGTCGTTTTAATCGGGGCTTCTCTCGCTTTGCGAAATAGAAATTTGTTAGCCGTCGAAGTGGTTCCGGAATTGCTTAATGAAAACATAAGAAAATGGATCATCATTCTTACTCATCTTATTTCAATGGTTTTTTATTACATTTTAATTGTTTACGGGTTAGACCTTGCTCAAAAGTTTTCTAATCAAATTGCTCCAGGAACCGGAATGTCAATGTATATTATTTATCTTTCTCTTCCTATTGGAGGAATACTATTTTTCATGAACTCCATCACCTGTATTTTTGAAGAGTTCATAGGAAGAAAGGAGTGACAACATGCTTCCTATATTTTTTATTTCCTTATTCGTTCTCCTGTTTCTAAGCGTACCGATTGCTTTTTCACTCGGGCTCTCTACCGTTGCTGGAATTTGGCTGCATGATTCTTTGCCGCTAGACGTTGTTCCGCAAAGGATTTTCGTCGCAATCAACTCGTTTCCTTTAATGGCCATCCCATTTTTCATCCTCGCTGGAAACTTAATGGGAGCAGGCGGGATTTCAAAACGTCTCGTCAACTTTGCTAGTTCACTAGTCGGTCATTTTACAGGCGGCCTTGCCATGGTTGCCATCGTCACATCGATGTTTTTTGCGGCTATTTCCGGATCCGGAGCGGCGACAACAGCGGCCATCGGTTCCATCCTTATCCCAGCTATGCTTGCCAGAGGCTATCATGTAGAATATGCAGCGGCCAACCAGGCGGTTGCAGGGGCTCTCGGTGTTATTATTCCGCCAAGTATTTCGATGATCTTATACGGGGTTGCGGCAGAAGTGTCCATCGGCGATCTCTTTTTAGCGGGTATTCTACCTGGTATACTGATTACCTTTTCCCTTCTCATCAGCGCATATATTATCGCCAACCGGCGCGGATATGTTGGGGAAGAGCGTAAAACGCCTGCTGACGTGTGGTCAGCGTTTAAATCAGCAATTCTCGCTCTATTAATGCCAATCATTGTGTTAGGCGGTATTTACAGCGGTGTTTTCACACCGACAGAAGCATCTGTTGTCGCTGTTGTGTACTCATTCATCATCGGTTTCCTTATTTACCGTGAAATTACGATTAAACAATTGATTGAAACGCTTCGAAATTCTGCTATTAGCAGCGCCGTCATTATGATTGTTATTGGAGCGGCTGGTTTATTCGGCTTCTTCATTAGCATCACGGGCGTTCCTGATATGGTGTACGCAACCATTTCAGAATTTGTAACAAATAAATACGTTTTCTTAATTATCGTCAACATTATTTTGTTTATCGCCGGTATGTTCCTTGATGGAGGGGCTGCGATTCTGATCTTTGTTCCATTATTGTTAAGCACAGCGATCGCATTAGGCATCGATCCCGTTCATTTCGGTGTTATCATGGTATGTAACTTGGCTATCGGCCTGGTCACACCGCCAGTTGGGATTGACTTGTTCGTCGTCTCGCAGCTGACCAAACTATCGATTGTGAAAATCGGGAAAGCAGTTATCCCGCTCATCCTCATCTTAATACTTGATGTACTGATCATCTCGTTCTTCCCGCCTCTTTCAACATGGATTCCATCCTTGATGAAATAAACGGCCGGGCCCCGAACGAAAAAAAGGTATGTTCCCTCTTCAGTCTTATACTGAAAACCTAGGGGCATACCTTTTTTACTTCCGGTTCATTTTCCACAATAACAGCGGCACGTAAAATGAAAGGGCCGCCGTCGCTCCGATCATATCAAGTACGACATCTTTTAAAAGCGGTGTCCGCCCTCCTGTCAACATCTGGTGATACTCATCCAGCACTGCATATATCCCCGTTCCCATTAATGAAAACAGTACAACCGGCCATATGTGCCGTGGCCTCGCCAGCATCATCACACTAAAAAGCGCCATCGCTAAACACCCAAACAAAACCAAATGGGCAAATTTTCGGATCAAAAACTCCAAAAAGTAATAATACCCTTTCGTCTCGACCGAAATAATCGAGTTCCAGTATGACACTTCTATATGCGACAGGCTGCCTGCAAACGGCTCGCCTGGAAGCAGCCGCCTGAGAAGCGGCACAAGCGACTGCTGCTCGTACGTCTGGGAAGAAAAATGAAATATGACCGCGCCGACCAAAAGCAGCATACCGACTTTTAGTATCCGTTTCAAAAAACCACCTCTGCCGGAAACAGCCCGCCAAACACCGGGCGGGCTTCGTTTTAAAAGGATAACGCACAAATCCAATATTGTCCATTCATCTGAATATAGCGAGCTTCTCACTCAAACCGTAATGCTTTGCTCGGGTTCATCCGCGCTGCTTTCAACGCCGGATAAATGCCGAACAATCCGCCGATCACAAGCGATGAATACAAGGCCAATTTCACGGCCCAAATCGGCAGCACGAGGGCGAACACATCGACCTGGCTGTTCCATAGTTCAATAAACCCGTATCCGAGACCAATTCCAACCGCGCCGCCAATAAAACAAAGCAGCAGCGTCTCAAAGAAAAACTGGCCCATCACTTCAAATGTCGTTGCGCCGAGTGCCTTGCGAATACCAATTTCACGCGTCCGCTCACGCACCGACATGACCATCACATTCATAATGCCGGTTCCGCTAATCAGAAGAGCCGTCACCGTAATGCCAAAAAGCATCACTTGCAAAATCGACGTCACATTATCGAGCGCACCCAGCATTTGATCCTGCTTCACGACGCTAAAATCAATTTCCTGATGGTTCGCTTTAATCGCTGAAAACACCGCGCCATCCACCTCATCAATCACATCAAGGCTCGATGCCTCCACGACCATCTTATTCAAATTTTTCATATCGGTCGTTTCAAGCGCCGTCTCAATCGGCATGATGACATTATTATCCGTACTCGATCCGAGCGTCGCATTCGGCTCCAGCACACCAATCACCTTGTATTCATTCTCATTGATCGTCAACGTCTTCCCGACTAACGATACTTCTTCAGCTGACACAACACCTGCCAGCAGCGAATCCAGTATGCGTTGCCATAAGGCTTTTGGTTTTGCTTCAGCCGGTCCCGTGTCGCCGCCTTCAGCCGGTTCTGTATGTAGACCGAGCAGTGCATCATGAATATTGCTTCCGAGAACGACAACCTTTGCTTTCTCGCCCTGCTCTTCTTTCGTAAAAAAGCGCCCTTCCGATAAATCCGCATGCTGAATACGGCTATATTGATGCGTACTGCCAACCAACACTGACTGCACACTTTTCTCTCCATGCTTTGCCACTGTCACTGTTTCAAGCTGCGGAGTCACCGATTTTACATTCGGCACTTGTTCGACCGCTTTCGCATCGTCATACGTTAACGTACTTGGCACACTCGTCAGTCCGCTTAAAAAATCTTTCTGTCCGCCCGCTGTATCAAGCACCCGGCCTGGCATGACGAGAATTTGCTCCGCGCCGAGACTGCCCATCTGCTTGAGCAGCGTATCTTTTACCCCAATGGCAATCGATGTGAGCACGATGACCGCAAACATGCCAATCACCACCCCCATCATCGCCGACAGTACTCGAAAGCGATTTGACCATAAGCCGAAACACGCTAGTTTAAACGCCGTGATCAACTTCATACGAGCACCCCATTTTTCAAGTGCAAGGTGCGTTCAGCCCGCTCTGCCACATCATGATCATGTGTAATCATGATAATCGTCGTTCCTTGCGTATGTACACGATCAAACAAATTCAACACACTGTCTGTCGTCTCTTCATCTAAGCTCCCTGTCGGTTCATCGGCCAAAATTAGCCCCGGCTCATTCACAAGCGCCCGTGCAATAGCGACACGCTGCTTCTCGCCGCCGGACAGGCGGGCTGGCTTTTGATTCTTTTTATCTAGCAAACCAACTTCATCAAGAAGACGAAGCACACGCGACTTCTTTTTTCCGAGCCGCTTCTTGCCGTACACGAGCGGCAGCATCACATTTTGATACACAGACAAATTTGGAATAAGCTGAAAGTGCTGAAACACAAAGCCAATTTCTTTATTACGAAGCGCAGCTCGGCGGCCCTGTCTCATTTTATGCACAGACTTCCCCGCTAATTCATACTCGCCTGCATCTAATCCATCAAGCGCACCGAGCAAATTCAGCAGCGTACTTTTCCCGGAGCCGGACTTCCCCATAATCGCCACATACTCGCCTTTTTCGACATGCAGATCAATACCGCGCAAAATCTCCTCTTTCCTGCTTCCCGATCGATACCCTTTTCTTGCCTCTCGCAACTCGATCAAACGAAACCCTCCAATTTGACAAAATATTCTATGTTTATCATAACATACCGGGACTCAATCGATTTTCCTGTATCCATTCTATAACGAAAGGCCCTTATTCCTTTTTGTCAAAATTAGTATACTTTTTATAGTTGATATATTTTTTATATTTGATATACTGTATTCATAAGTGAGGTGTCACCTGTGGAAATTTGTCCATACTTACAATATTCATTTGAAATACTAGGAAAAAAGTGGAATGGGCTCATCATTCATTATTTGTCTCTTTGCCCAAATGGCACCGCCCATTTTTCTGAAATGAAAAGAGACCTGACAGATATTACACCTAGAGCCTTATCATTAAAACTAACTGAGCTCGCCGAACACGGATTAATTGAGAAAAAAGTGACAACGGGTACCCCCGTCACCATTTCATATGAATTAACCGAAAAAGGCCGGGCCTTAACCGTTGCGCTCGGGCCCGTTCAACAATGGGCACTTCAATACAAAAAATAAGAAAGAAAAGAGGAAATAATGATGACAAACAATAAGATGATATGCGATCTAGAAACAGGCATCTGTGGGGATGCTAGCGATACAGCGTTTGAAATGATTGATTTAAACCAGCCTGAAAAAAAGATCACTCTTTATTACATCACTGATCCGATTTGCTCCCATTGCTGGGCACTCGAACCGGTTTTACGCCGATTTGAACAGCAATACGGGCACTATTTCACGGTCCAAACGGTCATGGGCGGACTGCTTGAAACGTGGGAAGGCTTCCGGGATGTGGCAAACGGCATTTCCGGTTCGGCAGATGTTGCCGCACATTGGAAAGAAGTGGGCGAACATTCCCGCATGCCAATAGACGGTTCCGTATGGCTCGAAAATCCCGTCCATTCCTCCTACCCGCCTTCCCGTGTCTTTAAAATCGTCCAGCAAAAAGACCCCGGGCTTGCGACCACCTTTTTACGACGGGCGCGGGAAGCTGTGTTTGCGTTCAATCAAAACATCGCGGATGATGCGGTCTTAATCGACATTTTAAATGAAATGAAGCTTGACGGAGAAAGCATTATCAAAGAAGCGAACAGTGATGCAGGCGAACAGCTATTGCAGCAAGACTTTGCCCTCGCACGGCAGCTTGGCGCCCGCGGATTCCCGACGATCATCATGGTCAACGAAGAAAACAAAGGCATCAAAATCGTCGGCGCACGGCCGTTTGACTATTATGTACAGGGCCTCGGGCAAATTTCAGAAGCAGAGCCGCTTCAAACACGAACACTTCCTGCACTCTCATCCCTTCTTGAAAAAGAAGGCCTGTTGTTTTCAAAAGAAATCGAAGTGCTGTACGATATCGATCAAACAGATATTCCATCATTTATTCAAAAAGAACTTTCCGCTCATTCATACGAGCGGAACGAAATTCTCGGAGAACTGTATATTCAAAAACCGTAAAGGAGAAATGACAAATGGCATACTTATTACAAGTAGACTTTAAACATGAAGGACCGTTCGGAGACGAAATGACGGCTGCTTTTTCCGATCTGGCGAAAAGCATTAATGAAGAAAAAGGATTCCTCTGGAAAGTCTGGACAGAAAACAAAGAAACGAAGGAAGCAGGCGGCATCTATATTTTCGAAACAAAAACAGACGCCGAAAACTACTTAACAATGCATAAAAAACGCCTGAACGGCTTTGGCATCACGAACGTCAATGCAAAACTATTTGGAATTAATGAAGCCCTGACCGCTATCACCCGCGGACCGCTCCAATCATAATAACGAGGCTATTCCCTTGCTCACTGGGCCCCCTGGGAATAGCCTTTTTCTTTGCTTTTCAATCTCCGTGTAACGTTAGTGTAACACTCTATATTCTATAATAAGACTTATCCCGCATTAACGGGCAGTAAGACCCCCCACTTCAAGATTTCGGAAAGAAAAGAAGGCTTCGTTTGGGATCAACTGCCCGTAAAAGCCCGATTGGTTCGGGCCAGGCTGAGCCTGGTCACTCAGGTATTGCCGCAGGACGCGGCGCTCTTTACCTGAGTTCGTCTTTTATTCAATGGGGATAGCGGAACGCAGACTAAACCCGTCACGTCCTGTGACAACGTCTGCATGACCCACATCCTATGGGCCTAACCCCCATTGAATAAAGTTTCACTTTATTTGAAAAGGAGATGAAGACATGCTATTTTTTCTCGAATCCATTAATGAACGCCCGTCTGTCATCGACTACAGGCGTCCCGATTTTGCCGTTCATAATGTCACGGATATTGAAGAAGCTGCCCTAAAGTTTAGTATAGATCAGCAGTTCCACTACATTGGCTTTGAAAATATTGGCGATGCCTACCGGGTGTACTTTGAAAAGAAAAAACGAAAATCGCTGTTTCATTTTAAAAACTACACCTACATCTACCTTGCCCTTCCGCGCTCAAACGTGCAATCGTACACCGGCTGATGAAACGAACGGCCTATATACTAGGGCCGTTCCCCCTCTTTTTATTATTCAGCATAAAAAAACGGGCACATATGCGCCCGTCCTCGTAAAGAATAGATTGCTCATACTCTTTTTTTTGTATGCTAGAACCCGATTTTTTTTCGGTGCTGATCACGAAACTTCATATAATAGCCTTCACCTTGACCGTAAGACTTATAGATTTTAATCCCCATCCATTTTAACGGCGTCCAAATTTCTTTCATATGATAGAGTGGCATTCGTCGTACCTCCCGATTTAAAAATGTGCTATTCCCCTTGTACTCTCTCACATCAAATGTCGCATTAATTTGATCCATCCAAAAAATGAAATCCAGAGTGGAACGCTGAAAACAGCTGCCCACGTTAATCCGACAAAGAACTGGCCCTCTTCCTGATATTCATCCATATTAGTGTATTCATCTGCCCTCATAATAGTTCGCCCTTTTCTTTTCTTTTACCGTTACTATGCCCACACTTATTTTATTTTATACAGCAGATTTGGTTTCAATCCGCTTGAAAAAGGGTAATGTCCTGCATACACATAGCGATGATCCAAAAAGAATGAACGGGAGGCGGCGATGGATTGCTGAAAACAAAAACAACATTATTAACAAAAGAAGATATGAACACACGTGAAGATTTGCCCGAGTGGCTGAAGCGGGAATACGCAACATTTCATCAAACCGTAACCGATCCGACATTTCCTTGTTATTTTGGCATGAACGGGGAGCGGAAAGGTGAGCTGCGCTATGCGTATATTACGCAAAAAGACTGGTCTCAATTGCCGCATGCATTGGAACACTTTTTAGCCCTTTTCCAAACGCCTCCTTTCATCCGGCATGGTCTCTTCGTTTTCGTTGAACCATTTAAACAAGAAGGCACACTCGAACAATACAGAGCACAGTTTTGGGACATCCTCCAGTACGTGCATGAACAAGACCAGGAAGAATGGCCCCCGGAAAGCCCGAAAAACCCTGAACACTTTCTATGGGACTTTCATTTCAATGGAGAACCGATCTTCGTCTTTGGCAATGCACCGGCGTATAAACAGCGAAAAACCCGTCACCTCGGCAATTCCATGGTGCTCGGGTTTCAGCCCCGCAAAATTTTTGAAGGATTAAAGGGAACCGAAAAAGGCGGCATCATGTCTCGCGAAAAAGTGCGGGAGCGTGTTGAAAAGTGGGATCAGTTGCCGAAACATCCGGACATTAGCCACTTCGGCGACCCGGACCATAACGAATGGAAGCAATTTTTCATCGGGGACGACATCGAACCGATCAAAGGGAAATGCCCGTTTCATCATAAAGTGAATCTTCACGACTGATAGAGGAACTCAGGTAAAAAGCGCCGCGTCCTGCGGCAATACCTGAGTGACCGGCTCAGCCTGGCCCGAACCAATCGGGCCTTTACGGGCAGTTTGTCTCCCATTATTCCTTTTTCGATTCCTCTATTTTCAAATTGGAAGGCTTACTGCCCGTTAATCTGCGATAAAAAGGAAACGTAAGGAACGCCGGCACACAGCCCGGCGTTCTTTGCTTTACACAGTAATAAAAAAAAGCACTTCCTAGAAGAAGCGCCTTATATCATATTCTTATATTTTTTATAGTGATACATTTTTCTTTCTCTTAAACCTGTTTTGACTTTTTCATTTAGACAGCCCGCTTCTAGATAGCGATACTTTAAATACTGGTGTTTATGCCTGACCACCATGATTTTTTGAATAAAGCCAACTCGTTTTAATTCTTGTTCTCCTGTTTGTGCGATAACCATTTTTACTTCCCCCTCTTTTTTAATTGATACGGAGGCCCGTATTCGACAACTGGCTGACATGATCTCCAGACTTTAGTCCCTCTAGTTTTGCGTCATCACTTTTCAATGATTTTGCCTTTTCGTACAATTTGTATTATATCTTCTATCATACGACATAAGTCGTCAAAATGGAACATTTTTTCTTCATTTCCAAAAATAAAGGAATGAATTAGACCTACTCCCCCTCCTCTTATTTACCTATTTTCTGTGAGAAGAGAGAAAATTTACAATTTTTTAAAGATAGATTCACAATGGCATGCTAGGTTAGAACGGAATAAATAATGGAAATGGAGGGTCTATTAACTTGAATAAGAAAATTTTATCAAAATATCCATTTTTCCTTTCCCTGCTGCTCGTTTTTTCCATTTTAACGCCTGTTTTTGCCGCTGCACAAGACGGCAGCGGAACGTGGGAATCGCCTTATCGTGTGACGCAATCGATCGTGAACCAGGGAGAAACAAACAAATCAGTCATCGGATATGTAGTCGGGAAACCGGTCTCCTCTACTTCCATTGAAACAAGCAATTTTTCAGACGATTATGCACTTGCCCTAGCGGACAGCCCTTCTGAAACGGATACATCTGACATGATTTATGTTCAAATTCCATCTGATTTCAGAGCGGCCTTTGGTTTGAAAAGCAACCCTAATTTAAAAGGAAAACAACTAAAAGTAACCGGCTCTCTTACCGCTTATTTTTCCCATCCAGGGATAAAAAGCGTGACCCGAATGGAGCTTGCTGACGAGGCGGAAGATCCAGTAGATCCTGAACCGCCTGTTGACCCAAACCCAAATGTCGGCTCTTATTATGATGCGGCGACTGGAAAAACGGGAGAAGCGTTAAAAACGAGCCTTCATAACATCATCGACGATCATACCGAAATCTCGTATTCAACCGTCTGGGAGGCCCTAAAAAACACAGATGAAGATCCGGCGAATCCAAACAATGTCATTTTACTTTATTCCGGGCGCTCTCAATCCGAGAACACGAATGGAGGCGATGTAAATGACTGGAACCGGGAACATGTATGGGCAAAGTCACATGGTGATTTCGGGACTGTTATGGGGCCTGGAACCGATATTCATCACTTGCGCCCAACCGATGTGACCGTGAACAGCTCAAGAGGGAATCTCGACTTTGATAACGGAGGAACAGAACATACAGAAGCACCAGGAAATTATTATGACAGCGACTCCTGGGAACCTCGTGACGAAGTAAAAGGAGACGTGGCCAGAATGCTCTTCTATATGGCTGTACGCTATGAAGGAGATAGCGGAGAACTTGATCTCGAATTAAATGATAACGTGAATAACGGATCCAATCCGTTCCACGGAAAACTCTCTGTCTTGCTTGATTGGCACGAACAAGACCCGGTCGATGCCTTTGAACAAAGACGAAATGACATTATTTTTGAATCGTATCAACATAACCGCAATCCTTTTATTGACCACCCGGAATGGGCACATGCGATTTGGAATTAAACCAACATTTATCTATTAAAGCCCTGGCCGAGTGCCGGGGCTTTTCCCTCGAAGCTTGGCTGGGTTCGCTTTGCGAAAAGCCGAGAAGTCAACGGGCGTATCTGAATGCGACGGTAAGACGGAATCCTTCTGGCAAATACTTTGTCTCTTTGTTGGTTGAAACAGAGATGCAGGCGCTGGCTAAAACCAACTCATCTTGCGGCGTTGATGTTGGATTAAAAGACTTTGCGATCCTTTCAACCGGCACTGTCTACAAAAATCTGAAATTCTTCCGTACACTGGAGAAAAAGCTTGCCAAAGAACAACGTATTCTTGCCCGCCGGAAAGAAGGCGCGATGAAGCGGAAATGTAAGTTATCCGAAGCGAAAAACTATCAAAAACAAAAAGTAAAAGTGGCCCGTATCCATGAGATTTTTTCCTAGAAAAAAATTCCCCGTTAAGAGAGGTTTGAACTGTACCCCGAATAGTGGATACTTAAAAAAATCCCTATTCAGGGTTTTTTTGTATTTTGGCGAAAAATCCCGTTTATAATGATCATAACAAAATGGGCAGAGGACATAGAGATGAGTAAAGGATATTTCGCTTTAGTATTTGTCATTAAACGGAAATGTGAAGGGGCATATTTATGAACATACAAAAAGAATTACGCTCTTATAGTTTAATTGTACTTGGTACTTTTTTTGTCGGACTGTCGTTTAATCTCTTTTTGTTACCGGCTCTTTTAGCAGCAGGAGGGGTCTCCGGAATAAGCACGATTCTTTATAGTCTGTATGGATGGACGCCTGCTTTCGTTCAATGGTGTTTTAATATTCCTATCTTTTTTCTTGGATATTTCCTTTTGGGAAAAGATTTTGGTGTCAAAACGTTTGTGGGAACTACGTCACTTCCTTTATTTGTTTGGATCACCTCTGACTTGCCTTTTGCTGTAGAAGATCCTATGCTTTCCTCGATATATGGGGGAATACTCTTAGGTACAGGTCTTGGCTTGGTCTTTCGGGGGAACGGTTCCACCGGCGGTACGACGATTATCGGTCAGCTCATTAAAAAATACACAGGATTATCAAGTGGTTTTGCACAGCTAATAATTGATGGCTGTGTTGTGATTTTTGCGATGATTGTCTTTGACTTAGAGCTCGCTCTTTATGCGATGATTTCAATTTTTATCGGAAGCAAAGTCATAGATGTCGTACAACTTCGCTCCTCCTCTTCCAAGCTTGTCTTAATTATTACGGAAAATGAGCAGCAAGTAACAAATCTGATTCGGAACGAAATCAATAGAGGTTTTACCCGAGTGTGGTCAGAAGGAGGATTTTCGAATCAAAGAAAAGCATTGCTGTTTAGCGTAGTTGAACAATCAGAAGCCGTTTATCTAAAAGAGTTACTACAGAGGCATGATGCCGATTCTTTTGTGATCTTTTTGAACGCTTCAGACATTGTCGGAAGGGGATTTTCTTTGCCGAAAGATTATCAAAGAAAATAACTGACTCTATCATCATTGAATTAACGATACAGTTTAATTTTAAAATATATTCATACCAAAAGCAGTAAAATCTAACATTTAGATTTTACTGCTTTTTGAATAGACCTTACAGAGGCCTATAATAATTAAGCCGTTACGGCTGATAAACTTTTTGCTGCTGCTTCCACTTTTGCTAAACCTTCCGCAATAATAGCTTCAGCTTGATTTGGCATGGCATTATGACCTTCAATAATGACTTCTTGTACGATGTCCATACTGAATACGCCGCCAACAACGTTTTTAATATAAGTAGCAGCCATTTCCAGCGGTGCTGCTCCCGGTGTTGAATAAAAGTCACGACTAGGCACACGAAAAAATGAATCGATTAAAACCCCCTGGTACGCCAGGAGGTTCATCACTCTTTTTGCTATGAAATGGCCGTATATTTTTTATAATGACGGATCTTCTTTCCTTCAAGTTCTTTTCTAATTTTTTTATTAATACAGCCCTCTTCTAAATACTGATATTTAAGATAGTGATATTTATGCCAGGCAATGATCCCTTTTCGAATAAACGTCCCTGCCATGAAATCCTGTCTTCTCTTCTCTTCTTCATACGGTTGATTCATAGACATCACCATTTGTTTCGTCTCATTCATTGCCATCACCCTTTTCATCTTATTTTTTATATACTATATGAAAACGCTTTCAATTGTATACCTTTTTTCACTAGATTCGTTCTTTTCTCCTACAAAAAAACCTCCCGGTAAGAGAGATTTGACAACGTGTAATTCCTTATTTATACGAAACAAGAAGGGCAGCGTTCCTTATCGCATTCTCGTTCTCGGCTTGTTTCCGATCTTTATATAGTAAGAACCATCGTCATCAAGCGTCTTAAAAAACTTGATTCCCACCCACGTTAGCGGCGTCCAGATTTCTTTCATACTATAGAGCGGCATAGCAGTTCCTCCTATGAAAATATTGTACTGAAATCGTTTCGACAACTGGCTGGCATAGTCGCTTCACCTTAGCCCCTGCAGTTTTGCGTCACCGCCTTTTAGCGGTTTTGCCCTTTCGTACAATAATGGGAGTACACGTTCATTATAAAACCTTGCTGCTCTTATCGGAAGATGATTCGTTCGACAAATTCCCACAAAACCGGAGATTCATATATATGAATCTCCTTCATGCCTTCCATCTATTCAACCATTGCTCATTTCTAAATTTTACATCCACTTAACACTTCTTCATAAAGCCCGCTCCATACGAAAAGAAACCGCTTTCAAACATCCAAATGGGAATCGACTCCTATTATTGTATCAAACCCTCTTTCACCTTCCAATTATTATCCATTAACAATCTTTCACCTATTAAAATAGGGCATTTGTTCATCATTTCAAGCCATTTACACATAGGTATATTAACCTATATATTCAAAGTAACCTGGGTAATCCCCGGCTGGCGCGCTAGTCAGATTGGAATGAATCATGCAATTCGAACAACTAGCCATGCAGTACACGCCGATGATCCACCGCATCATGAACAAACTGCATATTTACAAAAACAAAGAAGACTATCATCAAATAGGACTGATCGCCCTATGGGAAGCACACACAAAGTTCGACAGCGCAAAAGGCGCCTTTCCGCCTTACGCCTACTCGTACATTCAAGGGCGCATCATGAACGCCCTAACGAAAGACGCAGCCTTCAGCGACGGAACCGTCCTGACCGGCGAACCCGTTCTATTTGAAGGAGTGGACCCTGGCCCGACGCCTGATACGATTGCCGTCACAAAAGCACACGGTGATCAACTAACCGGGCGAGCGAAGCGCTGGTTTGACTTATCCATTATCCAGGGCCTCACAAACCCGGACATCGCGCGGCGCGAAAACGTCACACCAGCCGCTGTTCGAAAATGGCAAATGGCGGCTATGAAACAGCTTAAAGAACAATTCGGTGACAACGAATGAGCAAGCATCTCTTGTTTAGCTGGCTCACGAAACAGTTTCCGGCTGCACACATACAAACAGGACGCGATTTTCGCGTCCTGCATCCGAATGAAACCATATCGGTCTTCATTTATCTAGACGAAAAAATGCCGCTCAAAACGTGGTACGAGCACCAAGACCAATATGTACTGGCCGGTGTACACCCGATCTGGATATTAGATGCGGGCGAATACGTTCGTTATTCCAAATCCAAATATGCATCGGGTGCACGAATCCGAAACCACATCCCGAAAGCCATTTTTAACGAAACCGGCTTTTGCTATTACTTGGAGAAACAGACATGCCGCTTTATCATTGACATCGCATTCCATACACAAAGAATATGGTTATATAAACACGGACGGGCCTTTTCCCATCTGTACGATTTTCACGATCCATTCCAGCAAGAATGTGATCTTAAAGACGCCTACTTCCTGAATGGTTTGATCACCTACAAAAAAGTGGAAGCCCGGATGCTCGAAAAGAGAAACCATTAAATCGGTAAAAGCCTCGGTACGCCGGGGCTATTTGCCGTTTTGCTATGAGATTTCTACGTATTTTTCATAATGATAGACTTTCTTTCCCTCAAGTTCCCTTCTAATTTTTTTATTGATACATCCTTCCTCCAAATATTGATACTTTAAGTAATGATGTTTGTGCCATGCCATGATCATTTTTTGAACAAACGTCAGGGCCCTTAAACTATCTTTTCTCCCGCCCTCTCCATACAGTTTATTAATAGACATCTCCATTTGTTTTGTATCATTCATAGCCATCATCCTTTCTTCTTCATTTTAGATGCTTAACGAAAGCGCTTTCAAATATATACCCTTTATTTCATATATAAACTCTTTTTTACACAAAAAGAGAACGACAAATAGCGCCGACGCACGGGCCTATTTGTCGTTCTCTGTCATTGGCTATTATGGACGAGCACGTTGAAAGTAATCAAACAGAACGTCACTCCACATCGCATTTCCTTCTTCATTCAAATGAATATCATCAGCCAAAATGTCTTCCACACTTCGATGTTCTTCTTCTAACTTCGTTTTCATCGCCACATTCACATCAAAATACTCCCATTTAGCCTCTGCGATAAAGGCCTTCGTTTCATCTAAATAGCCTTGACGTGTATACCCCATCGGATTATTCTTTCCCCGATTATCATCCCTTGTTGGATTCGCTGAGATGATCAAAATACGGCTATTCGGCAGTTTGCTTTTCAGCTCAGACACGATCGTTTGAATATCCTCATTCGTTTGATCATAATACACTGCTTCCTTTTGATTGGCAATGATCGATGTTTCCAAGATCACCAGGTTGGGCTGATCCTTCACGACCGCCAAATGCTTGTCCTCTTTTAATAAGTCTGAAATCGAGTATCGCTCAAAGCCATGATGATGAACAGTGACAGATGAAAAGGCGGGATTAAATGATTGCAATTTATTCCGTAATAACGAACCTTCCACACCAGCTAAACTATCACCTCCAAGCAAAGAGATCGTCACATCATCCTTTGTCAAAGATTGATAGCGTAAAAAATCCAATACCGATTGCTTAGGGTGTGTACGTGGGTCCAGTTCCTCTACTAAAACACTTTCTTCCTGCTTTAACTCTTGGCTAGCCCACGCTTCACTGGAAATCTTGTCCAACTTGCCCTGATACGAGATAAACCCTGAAATCAACAAGCCGAAAGCAATGACGACCGTGACGAACACAAAAATATTGCTCTTTTTCATCGAAGCGCTCCTTTTATTTTCATTATAGTTATTATAAATCAATCCATATGGAAAATAAATAATACTCTACCATATAATTCAAAAGTCCCTTTGTTAGAAAACTTCGCCATAGCCGGGCTAAATCCCTTTCTTCTCCGTGCCATCCGCAGACAATCGACAAACCTTTTCAACATCTTAACGTTTCCATTTCCAGCTCTATACCGAACGAGATCCATAGACTTATACAATCCAAAAAAACACCTGTTATTGAGCAATAAACCACTCGAAACAGGTGTTTTCTTTTAAAGGTAAACAATATTTGTAAAAGCTCCTCCTTCAAAAATACCCTTTTATAGATATTTCATTCCGGTGGTGGACATGCTTTTGTTTATAGATTCAATAGCCTGATACAAACTACTGAATGTTTTCGTGTTTTTAAACGATATGCCTAAGCCAACCATGGTTTGCGCAATTTCAGGCCGTATGCCTGTTACAATGACATCCACTCCTGTCAGTTGAAGAGCGTCAATTACTTGAAAGATGCGTGATGCCACCATGGTGTCCACAATGGGAACCCCTGATAAATCAATAATCAAGGTTTGAATTTTCATTTTAGCGGATTCATTGAGAGCCGTTTCCATTAACTGTTGAGCTCGTAACGTATCAATGTCACCAATTAACGGAATGACGCCTATCTCTTTAGAAATCTTGATCGTGGGAACGGAGAGCTCGCGTACCATATAAGCAGCAGCACTCATATTCGATTCATAGACTTTCACATAAGACAAACTGAGCCAATGGATCGCGTAATCCACCACATGATCGAATTTAGAAAGGTTTTCATAAAATTCGTCCAGGCCCAATTCATTCTTTTTTGATTCTTCTTTAATGAACAATCCGATGGAATCCCGGTAGTAGTAGATTTCATTGATGGCGACATCAAGGGGCAGATTTAATTTAACCAATAATTTAACTACTTCTTGTCCCCATAGGGCCAGGCGTGAAAAAGATTCATCTTCGGTTTGAGAGAGAGAATCCGCGTAAATTTCAACTAACTCTTCTCGCCAATTTTTTAATAACTGATCGACCTTTTCACTATACAGATTCTCATCTGCGATCTTTCGATTTTCGGCTAACTCCACTTTCATTTCACGTACTGTTGAAGACATGGTCATTAAATAATGCTCTAATTCAACTGGCAACGGCCATCTCTCCTTTTTTAGATGAACCCTATAAAAGGGACTTCATGTTCAATTTTTCATTTTTAGAAGGAGGGGGTTTAGATATTTACCCAGAAAAAGGGCACGAAAAACATTTTTTGGTTGAGTAGACTCTTTACGTTACTCAAAAGTGAGTTTCCTCAGCAACGGCATTTCTTTATGTATACTTCAGTTCGTTTCATACGCTATATATTTATGAACTCAATGTACTACTGTTTTAAGAAGTGAAAAAGGGGGCCACGGCCACCAAACCATAATCAACAAAACCCAGACACTTTTGAAAAAAAAGTTCGCTTTTGATCCAGAGTCTTAGAACTCCATTCATATACTTTATACAAAAATGGTCAACAACCTTGCTTTACTAGACTTCATTGAAAATCAACTTGGCACAACAGCCGGCATTTGCCTATTCAAATGCGCGAGCGGCGAAATTCTGTACAGTGGGAAAGATTCACCTGTCTTTATACGAATCAAGAGCTATTACAGCAAACTCGGCATCGAAAACAATTGATCAAAACAAATTCAATATTCCCAATCAATAAAACAGAAAAAACCAGCCATCTTCTGGATTGAAATCAATAATCCTGTAGATCAAGAACTCGTTGAACATATGTTAGCCTATACACTTAAGCCCCTCGTTTGATCATAATAAACTTCTTCCTTTTGATTGGCGATAATCGATGTTTCAAAGAGAACCAAGTCGGGCTGATCATTCACAACGGCCAAATGCTTGTCCCCTTTCAATAAATCAGAAGTGGAATACCGCTCAAAACCATGAGGATGAACAGTAATGGTTGTAAAATTTGGATCGAATAATTGCAGCTTGTTTTGTAACAAGGAATCTTCCACGCTCGCTAGACTATCAACTCCAATCAAGGAGATCGTCACTTCATCCTTTACTAAAGGTTGATAACGTAAAAAGTCTCATATAGATTGCTGAGGATGTATACTCCGGTCCATTTCCTCTAATAAAATGCTTTCTTCCTGCTTCAAACTTTGGCTGGGCCCACGCTTCACTAGCAACCTTGTCCAACTTACCCCTGATTCGAGACAAAACCTGAAACTAACAAGCCGAAAACAATGACGACTGTGACGAACACAAAAAATGCTGCTCTTTTTCATCGAAGTGCCCCTTTTTATTTTCATTATAACCGTTTTTTAGAAAATAAAGGAATTCAGACTATACATGAGCCTTAATAAAAAGGAACTTATCTCTATTACCTAGTACACATCTCCTTTCTTTGGTTCTTCATCAGCCACTAAAAAACTTCTTCTCGTACTTATAAAAATACCAGTCAGAGTTACAACAATGATTCCATATTTGATCCGTCTCATTTCTTCGTCATCATTTCTTATAAAGGATCTCTACTATTTGGTCATCTTTATATTTTGTATGAAGGGCTCTTTTTTGTTGTTTATTTGCGGTAAATTATTCATAATCAATACATAGGATACATTTATTGAGAAAGTGGGGGAGACTTGTAAGTATAAATGATTATAATTTATACTATTCATTAAGTGTTTATTGATATTTATAAATAAACTAAGGTGTAGTTTTGTAAGGAGAGGATATTGTGAGTCGAAGAAACTTCTTAGTTAAGTTTATCCTTTGGATATTAACTTTCTTTTTTGGCTATAGGGTCGGAAATACTGAATCGACTATAATTATTGACAAAGACGGAAGCTTAATTTCTGAAAAAATCGAAATTTTAAATAAAGAGGTGGCCGAAACTACAAAGTTCTTCAATAGCTTAGATGATATGAAATTAGCTACTAATCTGAGATCGGGTGATTCCGTTCAAACTTTAGGTTACTACTCAAAAAATGACGGTGGGGGGGCATCCTATCTTGTTCAAACGTCTAATTTAAAAGAAAACGGGGGTTCCGTTATCACACTCAAAAATGGTCTTCAAGCAGTTTTAGTGTATACAGATTTTATCGATGTTCAATGGTTTGGAGCAAAAGGTGATAATAAGTCGGACGATTCTTCTAAGATCCAAACTTTGTTGAATTATTGCAATGATACTTCCCGCCACATAAAAATACATTTCCAAGATTCCAAAACCTTCATTATAGGAACCCTTCTTCATCCTGCCGATAATACTATTTTCAAAATACCCGGAAATGTGTCACTAACTGGAAAAGGGGTACTGAAGATAAAAGATGGATTTGGCAACTTTCGCTATATGTTTAAATTAGTTACAAAGGCAGAAAATGTGGTTATACGTGATTTAACCATAGATGAAAACACAATTGGAAACCCAAAAACAGATGCAAATACAAGAAAGAACAGGCGTACGTTATTCTCCTATTGGGTAGATAATTCGAAAAACGTGTTGTTTTCAAATGTTGTAATGAAGGACTGTATCGGCGTACATCAGATCACCACAAGTTCTATTGACAGGCTGGAAATAATCGGATGCCAAGTTGAAATGTCAGTCGAAAAGGTGCCCGCGTATGACAGGACTTCTTTTTATGTAGGGGGACAAGGGGCGATCGTCAGGGATAATTTTCTGTACGGATCAAGAAATGCTGTTACTGGAATTGAACTTCATAATAGTGATACCAGGTGCCACAATAATATTATTAAAAATTATACAAATGGAGTATTCATCGTGGCAGATAATACATTAGCTGGAGCGCCTAGCCCTTACCGTAATGTGATGTTTTTTAATAATATTCTGGAAGATGTGGCATTAGGGGTTACATTGTGGACGGAGCTTTCTATTAACCTAGAAAACATAAAAATAATGGATAACATTATTAAAATCAGTCCAAGTCGAGGAGGCCTTTCCAAAGTCTTAAAATCACATTGGGGCATTGGAACACTTCCTAACTGGGCAGCAACCAGCATACGTGATGTTCACATTTCAGGAAATACGATTGAATTCAATATCAACTCGAAAGAAGTTCCCAATACTGTAAGCCACGGCATTACCTTTGCCGCACTTACAGAAGGGGTCAAATATATTATTGATAACATTAAAATCGAGAAAAACTCAATTGTAAATCCGATTAACACGGGTATTAACTTTGAGTTCTTGAATAGCTCGCATGCTGATTCTGTTGTAAAAAACGTGGATATTAGCCAGAATTATATCGAAAATCCAGGGCAGCTTGGGAAGTCCGGATACGGTATAAGAATGACAAACGTCAGAAAATTTGAAAACGTCACAATCGAAAACAATAATGTTTCAGATGTTCGCAAATCTGGTGGAATGATTTCTGGTATTGCCTACTTTAAAAAAGGCTTAATTACGGAAGATTCAGCATCCACAGGATTAAGACTGATTAAAAATGAAATCAAAAAGCCTAATGTTACAGGAACTTACACGCAGATAATCGCGGATGGGTATCCGCGTGTAGATGGATATGTTTACCAAAGATCGGCGAAGTTAGTGCTTAAAGCCGCCGTTGGTTCCATGCTGTACGATCCTGAAACAGGTGTAACGTATCGCCAAACAAAAAGCCCTGAAGGAACTATTTGGGCATCATCCTATAATGCTTCTGTGGCTAGAAGGGACGTGTACCATTATCTCGGAAGTATTATAACAAACCCGACTCCAGTGGCCGGCGGCTATGTAGGTTTAGTTTGTATTGAGGAAGGGAAACCCGGTGGTTGGAAAGGTTACGGGGTAATTCAAAGTTAACGAACTATGAGAACAAACTGTTAAGTACATACGACCATACGTTGATAAATAATAATAAACACATGACAATATTTCATGTTGAAAGTGAAAATAGTAAGGGTACGCGGAAACAGTATACAAAGCTGACGTCCCCCCTAGTAAAATAAGCAATTTTACTAGGGGGGACGTCAGCTTTTAATGCTTTATGTTTGTGGCATTACGTTTTATATCATAGGGGGCACCTTCTTCTTGAGAATGTTTAGTCATACTTACATTCTAAAAGAAAGGCGCCTTTTTAGGATATTGTTAGATATAATATCCTACATGGTAAAAATCACTTAAAAACACCTACAGTCGGCCACAGCCGACTGAGTCCATATTATACCTGCAATGATTTCGTCTTCAACATTTCACCAATAAAATGAATAACCCGCTCTTGTTGCTCTATTGTCATATTCGATCCCGATGGCAAACAAACACCATTCTCAAATAATTCATCTGACACACTTCGGCCTTCTTCGTGAGTATAATATTTCGCTCCTTCAAATAACGGTTGTAAGTGCAGCGGCTTCCACACAGGACGTGCTTCTATGTTCTCTGCAGACAATGCATCAATCAGCTCCATTGGTGTAAACCCGACTTTCTTATGATCAATCGTCAACGTCGTCAACCAACGATTATGTTTGAAACCTTCTAGTTCCGGCATGAAATTAAACCCATCCACATCACCGAATGCCTCTATATACCGATCAAATACTGCACGACGCGCATTTACACGTTCATCCAGCACTTCTAGCTGTGCACGGCCTACACCGGCTAAAATATTGCTCATCCGGTAGTTATAGCCCAATTCGCTATGCTGATAATGCGGAGCTGGGTCACGTGCCTGGGTCGCTAAGAAACGAGCCTTACGCATTGCTTCTTCGTCATTAGAAACAAGCATACCGCCGCCAGATGTTGTAATAATTTTATTCCCATTAAATGAAAACACATTAAACTTCCCGAATGAACCACTTTTCTTGCCTTTATACTCGGCGCCAAGTGATTCTGCTGCATCTTCAATGACCGGTATACCGTAACGATTACAAATCGCCATAATTTCATCCATCTTCGCACTCTGTCCATACAAGTTGACGACGATAACCGCTTTTGGCAACACTTCAGCTTCTTGTAAAGCTCGCTCTAAAGCGTCTGGTGACATATTCCATGTCTCAGGTTCTGAATCGATAAAAACTGGTACAGCACCCTCATAAACAATCGGATTCGCACTCGCCACAAACGTCAAGCTTGAACAAAATACTGTGTCGCCCGCCTGTACGTCTAACAATTGAAGCGCCAGATGAATCGCTGCTGTTCCCGAACTTACCGCTGCCGCATCTGCAACACCCGTATAGGCTGCAATCTCACGTTCAAATCCATCCACATTCGGCCCAAGCGGTGCAATCCAGTTCGTTTCAAATGCATCATTAATATAACTTTGCTCTTTTCCGCTCATATGCGGAGAAGACAAATAAATTCTTGGTTGTTCAGACATACGATCACTCCTCTATGTATTATTTTTTCATTACTTTCGCTGGGACACCTATAACCGTTACATCATCTAAGATGTCTTTAATTACTACTGTACCGGCACCAACAACTGACCAATCGCCAACGCTCTTCCCTGGGATTACTGTCGCACCAGCACCAATATGAGCACCCGTGCCAACACTTACATTCCCCGTCAACACAGCACCTGGCGAAATATGTGCGAAATCACCAATTCGATTGTCATGTTCAATGACAGCACCAGAATTAATAATCGCATGCTCCCCCATGACCGCATCCGCATTAATCACACTTCCTGCCATCACAACAGTGCCAGCACCAATATGCACAGAAGGACTGACCGATGAAAAAGGATGAATAATCTTCTCAAACACAGCGCCCGCTTCAAACAACATTCTAGCAATCTTTTCACGGACTCGATTATTCCCAATCGCGATCACAAAAACAGCATCCGTTTCTGCAATCAGTTTTTCTGCATAAGAAACAGGACCAATTAAAACATGATCCTTCTCAAATACATCATCATATTTATCATCCAAAACCGCAATCACCTGATATAGTCCTTCTGCAGCGATAATATCCTGTACCACTTTACTATGACCGCCTTCGCCAATTACAACAATTGATTTCACTCGTTATCAGCGCCTTTCGAACCGGCAAATTTCTCAATTGTTACATGTCCTGCCTGACTAATCCCCTCGGACTTAAACACCTTCTGGACCGTCATAAACAATATTTTAATATCGAGCCAGAATGTTCGATTATCCACATACCATACATCCAGCTTAAACTTGTCTTCCCATGAGATTGCATTGCGGCCATTTACTTGTGCCCATCCTGTAATACCAGGACGCACCTCATGACGGCGGGCTTGCTCTAAAGTGTAAAGTTCCAAATATTCCATTAAAAGTGGTCGTGGACCAACAAGACTAATATCACCTTTCAATACGTTAAATAGCTGAGGTAACTCATCCAAACTCAATTTACGGAGTAACTGACCAAATGAAGTCAAGCGAACTGAATCTGGTAGTAACTCGCCATTCTCATCTCGTTCATCGGTCATTGTCCGGAATTTGTATACAAAAAAGGGATTGCCTTGCAAGCCTGGACGCTGCTGTTTAAATACGATTGGCGAACCCAAATTCAATCGAATAAGAAAAGCAGTTATTAAAATGACGGGTAATAAGATGATTATTCCTGCTAAAGAACTACAAAAATCAAATAACCTTTTCATTATTTCTGTTCACTCATCGCTTCAATTGTTTTTTGTATTCCTTCTTCAAGAGAAAAGTCAGAATACCAACCTGCTTGAGTAATCTTTTTATTATTCAAACAACTACGGTAAATATCCCCTTCACGTTCTTCTTTATAAACAGGTTCATTTTCGGTTTGACAATATTTTTGAACTATTTTGAATAAGTCATTAATTTTTACTTCTTTCCCACTACCAACGTTATAGATACCGGTAGGTAGCTCCACAGCTTTTACATTAGCTTTTGCAATATCTTCTACATAAATAAAATCTCTAGTTTGATTACCGTCTCCAAATATATAGTTCTCTTTTCCATTAAGCATATTGTCAACGAAAATCTTTAATACTCCGCCCTCACCTTTTTCGGTCTGTTTTGGACCGTATACATTTGCATAGCGAAAAATCACGTAATCAATTCCATGATGGTTACAATACCATTCTATATACTCTTCACCTGTTTTTTTGGAGATACCATAAGGTGAGAGTGGGTCTAACTGAACATTTTCATTAATTGGAACATCTTCATTTTTACCATAAACTGCAGCACTTGAAGCAAATATAACTTTTTTAATTTTCAACCTTTTGGCCATATCTAATGTATTAATTAATCCCAGTATGTTTACTTTTGAATCATAAGCAGGATAATTAATAGAATGAGGAACACTAGTTTGTGCAGCTAAATGCATGACAATGTCTGCTTTTTCTATATCAACTGTCTTCATAAATAATGAATCGCAAATATCTCCTCGAAGAAAGTTAATGTCTTTAGACAGATTACTTTCCAAACCTGTACTTAAGTTATCAATGATTGTCACTTTATGTTCTTTTTCTTTTAGAAGCTCTTCAATTGTAAAAGTGCCTATAAATCCGGCACCCCCGGTTATAATGATATTCATTTTACACCCACTTGTTTGTATTAAACTAATTTAATTAAGACAAATTCAAATTATTTTTTATAAATCTTGTTTTCCCACTTTTTTCTGTGGGTATTTCATCTACCAATTCAATCGGAAATTTCATTTTATTTCCTAGACGAACTACTAATTCATCAATGATCAGCTGAGTATGCTCTTCTTTGTATAGGCTTCTATCAGGAACTACCTTTACTTTAACCTCATCAACAGAATTTTGAATAAGTTGTATTTGCCTTACTGAATAAGGAATGTATTTTACGATATTAGATATGTTTGCGCTGTAAACCTTCCCACTCTCTTCTGAATATAAGTAATCAGAATTTCGACCAATAATTCTTTTCACTATTGGCGTGTTTTGACCACAGGTGCATTTTTCTTCGGTAAATTCTAATTTATCACCAATTTTATAACGTATTAGAGGGGTACCGTGGGTTGAAAAACTTGTCACTAGAATTTCACTTACATTGCTATCATCAACTTTTTCAAACACTCCTGTATCTAGCTGGAGATGAAGGTTTCCTTGTGTGCATTCAGTAATAAATGGCGCTCCCTCTGAAGATGCGTATTGATCTCTTACTTTTGTTTTAAAAGCTTTTTCCAAAATCATTTTGTCTTCTGAAAGAAGAGTTTCTGCAGTTGGGAAAATAGCTGTCGGCGAAAATTCCAAAGAAATATTATTATTGATTATATACTTTGCTATTTTTACCATTGATGTTGGGAATCCATCCATTGATTCAGGTTTAAATTTATTTAAGGCCTTAATATAATGGGGAATGGATCTATCATTGATATAAAAAGTAGAGAATAACAATTGATTTAAAGTACGATTACTTCTCCAATAAACTGGCTTATTAGGATTATTAGCTGCCAAGTCTTTTCCTGTAAAGCTGGCTCTACTCATTCCTTTTTTAAATCCATGCTGGTATTTAAAATAATCTAGAAGTGCCATTCTTTCTTGCATATCTTGTTGTGTATAATAAACAATTAAGCTCTTACCTGTTGTACCGCCAGTATTACCTTTTATAGCTTTCTCTTTATCAACAGTCACTATTTCATTAATATTTTCTCTTAGTATCTCTTTATCCATTATAGGAAGACTTTTTAAAAATCCTAATGAAAAATCATTTTTTGAACCTAATTCAGGTATGATTTCGCTATAATATTGACTGCTCTTTTTTGCATATTGAAGAAAATCGTATAAGGCATTTTTTTGATACTCCTCAAAATCAAAGGTTTTCGTGTCTCTTGATAACAACTCTTGCATTTTATTCTTATAAAAAACGCCATATCTTTCTTTATACAGCTTCATTCCATATACGGAAATTAAAACATCCTGAACAGGAATAGGCATTTTTTTATACAATGAATCAAATCCCGACATCTTTTTCCCTCCCAACTTTCTTTTTTGCTATCGTGTTATTGTTTTAAACAGACTTACCTGCTTCATTAGCACTTTCTCTTCATCAAATAACTCTTCTGCTATTCTTCGACTCTCAAGCCCCATCTTAACAGCCAGTTCTTTACCACTACTAATTCTTTTCATCACTTCATACAATGATTCGGCTGTTTCTTTCTCAACAAGATAACCATTCACATCATCAAACACTTCTTCTCTACATCCTCTAATATTAGTTGCAATAATAGGCTTTTTCATAGCCATTGCTTCAATAATAGACCGGGGCAATCCTTCACGATAAGATGGGAGTATAAAAGTATCACATACAGCTAAAAGGTCTGGAATATCTTTTCGAAATCCTAGTGACAGAACTTGATCATTCTGTAAGTAACGTTCAAGCTTTTGATAACTTTCCTGATCTCTCTCACTCTCAAGCAGTCCGCCAATCATGAGTAGTTTTACGTTTTTATTCTCCTTGCTTAACTTTGTAAAAGCCTCCAGCAATTCAAAAACGCCTTTTTCTTTCACTAATCGCCCAATAAACGCAAAAATAAAGTCATTCTCTTCTATATCTAAAGTTTGCCGTAAATCAGCTAACCGCTCCGAAGAAAATAACTCCATATTAAACTTATTCGTGATATCGACACCATTACTTAAATGAATAGTCCTCTCTTCCGAAACAAATCGATCCCTTATAGCAAGATCATAATCCTCTTTACTCTGTAAAAGTAACCAGTCTGTCATAAACCGAGCTGCATATTTTTCAATATTGTAAAACAACTTGTATTGCTTAGTTGACATTTCATCATGAAAATAAAAGCCATGTGCCGTATAAATAATATTCCCAACACCTGCAAGTTTAGCCGCAATACGCCCAAGCAATGCTGCTATAGGCGTATGTACATGCACAATATCATATTTTTCTTTTTTCATAAGTTTATATAAGCTCATAATAGACTTTATATTTTTCAAGGGACTAATTTCACGATCAATTTTAATATCAATCATTGTTAATCCTTCTTTTCTTAATCGTTCAAACCTTCCTGTGTCTGTGCAAGCATTATGAACCTCATACCCTTCATGCATAGACCTTAGAATAAGCGGTTTTAAAAGCGCATCTACACTTAAATCAATAGCACAAATTTGCAAAATCTTTTTTGACGCCATTTTATAATCTCCAAAGATCAATGCCTTCTGGGCAAGTTGATTGATCAAGTGCACATTTAATATCAACAACGATACCTGTTCCATCTTTCAACAAATTCCCAAATTGACCCCAACCAGCTTCAATGTACTCTCTGTGAGAAACCGCAAATACAACGGCATCAGCCGCTTCTAATTGACTATAGTCAACTAAACTAACACCATATTCTTCTTCTGCTTCTTTGCTGTCTGCCTGTGCATCCGTGATTTGTACATCCACTCCGAACTCCTGCAGTTCACGAATGACGTCAATAACCTTTGAATTACGCAAGTCGGGAACATTTTCTTTAAATGTCAAACCAAGCACTGTCACCTTCGCACCCTGCACTTGAAGATTATTATGAATCATCTTTTTCACAAGTGATGTTGCTATAAAGCTACCCATGTTATCGTTAATTCGGCGACCTGCTAAAATAACCTCTGGATGATGCCCTACTGATTCTGCTTTATGTGTTAAATAATATGGATCAACACCGATACAATGTCCGCCAACAAGTCCCGGAGTAAAGTTCAAGAAGTTCCACTTCGTACCCGCTGCTTTTAACACTTCTGATGTATCAATTTCAAGTCGATCAAAAATAAGAGCTAATTCATTCATAAGCGCAATGTTCACATCACGTTGTGTGTTCTCAATCACTTTCGCTGCTTCTGCTACTTTAATGGAACTCGCTTTATGTACCCCTGCTTTCACAACGGAACTGTACACGTCAGCTACAACTTCAAGGATTTCATCATTCTGACCCGATACAACCTTAGTAATTGTCGTAAATGTATGTTCCTTATCCCCAGGATTAATACGTTCTGGTGAATAACCAACAAAGAAGTCTTCTCCAGCTTTTAATCCCGATTTTGCTTCTAATACAGGTATACATTCTTCTTCAGTGGCTCCTGGATAAACGGTTGATTCATAAACAACAATAGTACCTTTTTGCAAGTTTGCACCGACGGTTTCCGATGCTTTAAGTAGTGGCGTTAAGTTCGGCTGCTTATGCTCATTAATCGGTGTCGGAACAGCAACGATAATAAAATCCACCTCAGCTAAGCTAGATGGATTACTTGTAAACATAATATTTGCTGCCTGTAACTCTTCACTTGTTACTTCATTTGTATAATCAACACCATCTAAAAGTGTTTCAATACGATGCTGGTTAATATCAAAACCAACAATATCATGTTCTTTTCCAAAAGCCACTGCCACCGGTAGACCTACATAACCTAACCCTACAACTCCAATTTTACGATTCATTATAATTTCACCCCATAATAGTTAATATACCAATCAACAAACTTACCAACACCATCTTTAATCGATGTTTGTGGTTTAAAATCGATATCCCGATATAAGTCTTCCACATTCGCATATGTTGCAGGTACATCACCAGCTTGCAAAGGCATAAAATCCTTCTTCGCTTCAATACCTAGTTTTTCTTCAATCGCACCTATAAAGTCCATTAAGTTAACTGGGCTGTTGTTACCAATGTTGTAAATTTTATAAGGTGCATAGCTTGTCCCTGGATCAGGTGCGTTTCCATCCCAATTAGGATTTGGTTCCGGTTTGCGCTGTACAAGACGATAAATACTCTCAACAATATCATCTACGTATGTAAAGTCACGCATCATTTCCCCATTATTAAACACTTTAATCGGTTCACCCTTAATAATGGCTTTTGTAAATAAAAATAATGCCATATCAGGGCGACCCCATGGACCATACACCGTAAAGAAACGAAGTCCTGTTGTCGGCAAACCGAACAAGTGACTGTATGTATGAGCCATTAATTCATTTGCTTTTTTCGTTGCTGCATATAAGCTGATTGGATGGTCAATATTATCATGCACAGAAAAAGGAAGATTCGTGTTAGCACCATAAACAGAACTTGAAGATGCGTAAATCAATTGACCTACTTTATTATGACGACATGCTTCTAAAATATTAGTGAACCCAACGATATTAGAATCAATGTAAGCATGTGGATTTTCTAAACTGTATCGAACTCCTGCTTGTGCAGCTAAGTTAATTACTGCATCTGGTTGATACTTCTCAAAGATTGCATTTATGGCGCCACGATCCTCTAAATTTGCTTTTTCAAAATAAAAATTCTCGTTTTCTAATAAAGAAAGACGAGAATGCTTTAAATTCACATCGTAATAATCATTTAAATTATCAATTCCGATAACAGAATAACCGTTTTCAAGTAATTTTTTTGATAAATGAGAGCCGATAAAACCAGCGGTTCCTGTAATTAAATATTTTTTCATTGAACCCTCCTGTATTTCTTGTTTTTAAAAAAGGTATATAGAATATCAATAATTGTTTTAAATATTTTTTTATTAAACCATATAAAAAATATTGTTATTATTATTAAAATGCAACTTTTTAATAATATATTTTCATATAATACATAATTCATTATTGGCATAGCCATCAATATTATCAAATTTATAATTAGATAACCGTAATTTTCAATACTTTTATAATTTTTTTGACCATAATAAGTTTTTAAAATAAAGAGAACTAAAATGCTTGCTAAACTCCCTATACAAACCCCGATTATCCCCAAAAATTTGACTAAAGCAAGAGATATTACAATATTTACCAATAAGGAAATTATAGTTGCTAAAGTATGTAGATACGTTTTTTTACTTAAATTTATACCTATGCTAGTTGTTTCCAAAATCGTATATAAAACAGGTGTGATCAACAGAAATGGAAAATACAAAGCAGCTTCTCGATACTTTTCTCCTAAGATCATTATAATTATATCTTGAAATACAATAACTAATATACCAACAAAAATCATTAAACAACTTACATATGTTGATATGTTTTTAATGAATTCCTGATTGCTCTTATAATTCGCTAAATAATAAGAAGACCAGTAATTGTTAAACCCTATTTGAAATAAATTCATTATTGCAGCAAGTGTTATTGCTATACTAAATATTGCTAAGTTTTCAAATCCTAAGTATTTTTGAACTATTATACTACTGATATAAATATTGGCCCAGGACATTATATTTACTGGTACTAAAGGAATGCTATAAGTCATTATCTCTTTAGATACTTGACGAGAGAATTTAAAGTTTTTCCAGTCAAAAACTCTTCTTTGTTTTAAAAGATAAAACAACGCAAGACAGAACAAAGCTATTGAAAGTAACATAATTGCATTACTATAAGTAGGGCTCAGAAAAATTACCAAAACAAATAATAACTTTTGAACAATCGCTATAGATATTGCTTGTAGATTGTAGTTGAAATGATCTCCTCTCATTCTAAATGTTAAATTTAGAAATCTTAGAATCAAAAAACCGCACACATATATACATAGAAAATAAATAGCCATAAAGTTCATATCACCGAATAAAAAAAGTGATAGCGGCTCTTTATACAAAATAATTACAAAAGAACATAATGCCCAAAGTATTGTAGCATATGATATACATTGAATTAAAATATCAGAGCTTTTTCTACTGTCTGGGGGCTCATGGTAAAATCTTAAATAACTATTGTCCATAGCAAATATGACAAATTGTGAAAACAATGATGCTCCAATGATAAACATATTAAATTTCCCCAATTCTACAGGATCAAAAACTCTAGTAATTAGGGGTATACTAACTATACTTATTACTGCAGAAACCCAAGTAGATAAAGAAAATTTCATTAGTTTATTGATAAATAATTTTGATTCATTTAACAATTTGATCTCCTCTTCTATATCCCTCTGCTTTCTTTCTATAATTAGGATACAGAGTATTTTTTAACAAAAAGATTAAAAAGACAGGGAAAAATACAAAATAAACTTCATTTCTAAAAAATAAAGTAGAAGTTCCACGCACCATGAATATAAGATGGTATAGCATAACCGCTATGAAAACATTATAAACAAGCCGCTCATCTAAATTTCTACCGAAGTTCTTAAACACTAGACCTATTAAACTACCGAAAAGAATTAAAAATAATAAAGCTAACCATCCAAAGTTCATAAACGCCTCTGCTATTAATGAAAAACCCGGACCATACGTCATATCTAATGTGTACATTAACCACCTCGCTGGAGAAGTAATAGAAGTATCTTCAAAGTTGTCAATACGCACAAAATCCGGAAGTATCATAAGAAAGGAATAAACGTATGTTAATCCAAATTTATATTGAAAATATGTTGGGAAAAGTTCCATTATTTTCACCAAAGGAAATATCGAGGAGCCTAACTCTCCAATAATATTAACAAGTAGATTTTCTTCTTTAAAACTTCTAGCAGTAAAATAAAGAAATTCACTTAAACCTTTTTCTGTCTCTCTTCTATATTCTCCAATAATTGATAGAAAACTAGTTAATATCAGTCCTAAAAAAGTAAGTGAAAAAAAAGTTTTTCCTCTGATGGGACTGATTTGAACATGCCAGATCCACACAATAACTACAAGTAACGCTGTTGCGGTTCCTCTACCTCCACTTAGATATCCTATTAAAACTGAAAAGATTAGTATTGATAAAATGAACTTAGTAATAAGATGATTATTCTTATATACTGTCATTAGCAATAAAATCCCTGGTATAAAAAAAAGTTTAAGTGAGACAAAAATTGATGCAGCATTTGTATCCTCTTTATATAAACTTCCATAACCACTGGTAATTGATTTATAAGCTAAACTAATATCATAATAAAAGTATTGAAAAAAGGAAATCGAAACTAAAAATAAACCTACAAATTTCACTGAATTAATTAATGATATATTTGTTAATTTAGTTTTATAAACTTCTTCCTTTTTTCCTGCCTCAACAACTAAAATTGCTCCTAAATGTATACATTGCAAAGATAAAATTGTGAAAATTACCGCCAATGATAATTCTTCATTATTAAATAAAGTAAATAAATCATATTTTTCGTATTTTAAACCCAAGGAATATAGCAGGACTTGACCTGTGAAAAATATATAACAAGAAAACATAAATAAAATATAAGGTGTAAGTATTTGCTTGTTAACTATTCTCCAAGAATATAACAACCAAATCAATGTTAAATTATTATACCAAGAAAGAAAAAAAAGTTTATTATCCGATACGTTTTCATATTCCATACTGTTAATCTGATTATAAAAAATAAGCGCACTTAACAATATGAATACTATATGAAATATTAATACGTTAGCTTTTTTTTTATTAACTTTAATCTTAATTCACCCCCATTTCTAGTTTATAATTTTATATACTTTTTCTATATCTTTTTCATTTCCTTTGTAGTTAAGAGATAGGTTTTCCGAGAGAGCTTTACGAAGTAATTTATTGTTTAATAATAGCTTAACCCCTTGGTAAATACCCGTGACGCTAATCGGTACAATAATTCCAGTCTCTTCATTCACAATTTGGTCATGAACTGTAGGGTAGTCGGTTACTACTATCGGCTTGGCTAAGAGCATTGCTTCATCAATTGCAACCGACTTGCCTTCAAATTTAGATGGATGAAGAAAAATATCTGCTGCCCTTACATATGGATATGGATTCTTTTTCATTCCTAATAAAAAAATATTTTTTTCAAGACTATGTTTTTTAATCAAATTAGCTATTTTTTTCCTCGAAGGCCCTTCTCCGATAATATACCATTTAATTTTGTAGCCCTCATCTATTAATTTATTGATTGCAGGAATAGCTAAATCAAATCCTTTATTAGGATCAAGCCGGCCTACAGAAACTATATTATACAGGCCATTTTCTTTTTTTATTTCTGTTATCTCTTCCAAACTATATAATTCAATTTGTTTCTTTGATGAGATATTATGTATTACATTAATTTTTTTTGAAGAATGAGGGAATAGTTCACTGAAAATTTCTTTACATTTTTCAGATACAGCTATAAAACAGTCGACTTTCTTTAAATAAATCTCATCAATTGAATTATCTCTTTTCAGCACTCTATAGTCATTATGAATCCACATTATTTTTTTTCTCGCATCAATTAAACTGGTTAAAAAATACATTCCCAAACCTCCTTGATATGAAATTGCTGTATCATACTTAAGAGGTTGTTTAGGTATATCTTCTTGTAAACTAACCCACAATCTTTGACGTGCAACTGCCATATTTTTTTCAATCAGACCTTTGTTTATCTCTTTTAGATAGATCAAACTTCCTTTTAATTTAAAATATTTAAAAAACTTGAAGATATTTGTATGCAGCTGCTTTTTATTAATTTGAAACATCTCTAGTATTTCTGGTGTTTCCAATAAGTTTACTTGTTTAGGAAGGTACTCCTTTAATTCCCCTTCCTTATTTAATAGAATTAAGTCGACTTTATATCTTTCATAGTCGACTTCATTTAGCATATTGATCAGACTTTTTTGTACCCCGCCACTTTTCAGAGATCCTGATATAATAACAATTTCTTTTTTCATTTTTTAGATACTCCTAATTCTTTTTAGCTTTAAAAGTAACCTACGAGGAATTAAACCTATTAATAGTGGTCTAAAGGCATAAATAATACCCACAGGAAATAAACCCATCTTCCTGAAATTTGTAATTCTAATTTTAAAATGAGAAATGCGATATTTATACTTCCTTCTTTTAAAAGCTTGATTTCCTTCTCGATAATTATACAAAAGTTCTTGTATGTTAGCTCCAATATACTTTTCTGAATATAAACGCATAAAAAGATCAGCATCTTGACCCCTAATAGTATCCTTTGAAACACGATAGCCGCCTAACTTTTTGAGAGGTATCGCTCGAAACATTGTACTCCCATGGCAAAAAGGTACATTTTTGAGAAAATCTTTTTTACTTGGAAATTTTTTTTGTGAAATGGAACTATATACACCAGTTTCGTCAAAGCATTTCATTCCACTACTAACAAAATCAATTTGATTGTTTTCTTCCAAAAAGTTCACTTGTTTTTCTAGCCTCATCAAATCACTAGTATCATCTGAATCTTGGATTGCAATATAATCTCCTGTTGATAGCTCTATGCATTTATTTCTTGAAGCAGCCGATTTAAGATTTCTTTCGTTAGTTATAATCTTAATTCTAGAATCTTTTGATTGATACATTTTTAATATTTCTAAAGTATTGTCCGTTGAGGCATCATTACAAATTATCAATTCAAAATTAGAGTAAGTCTGATTTAGTATACTTTCAATGGCTTCTCCTACATACTCTTCACAATTATATGCCGCCATTATAACAGAAACTTTATTCATCTTTCACCTCGCGATGAGCTTTTAACAACCTTTGCTGGTATTCCCACAGCTGTAGAATTTTCAGGAACAGAGGTTAAAACTACTGCATTAGCACCTATATTGGAATTATCACCTATAACTATGTCACCTAACAAGACAGCTCCTGCTCCAATAAAAACATTTTTACCTATTTTAGGGGCACCTACACTGCCATTTCTTCCTCCTATAGTTACATTGTGCATAATTTTTGATCCTTCTCCAATAACAGCATGTTCATGAATAACAATCCCTAAAGCATCATGAGGAAATGTAACATGTTCATTTATTTTACAAGAAAATGGTATATAGCAACTAAAACGCAATCTTATATATCTCATTATTAAATTAGGTATTATTGGAATTTTTTTTTCATAGAAGAAATTCATATATTTATAACATTTGTATACTTTATTTTTCATTTTTCACCTGACCATTTATTATTAATAAGAGTACTCATTTAACTTAAATTTTTTTAATAGGTCGCACAAAGTCCCCTTTTTAATCAACTAAGAATACTCAATAATTTTAAGCGTGTATTATACAACACAGTTTTCCATAATTTGTTGAATTTCCTCTTTCGTATTGGCAATCTCAATCAGCTGCTGTTTCAATAAACCTGCTTCCTTATCCGGCAAACTGCTAATAAACCGCCAAAGAATCTCCCCTTCCACAAGCCCTGCTTTTCCGATATGAATCTTCGGAAAGATTTGCTCCGGATGCACTTCATTCTCGTTTAGCAGTTCCTCAAACATTTTCTCGCCTGGGCGGAGTCCAGAGAATTGGATTCCGATTTCCTCCTCTGTGTATCCGGATAGTCGGATTAAGTTGCGTGCCAGATCGACGATTTTGACTGGTTCGCCCATGTCGAGGACGAAGATTTCTCCTCCGCGTGCGAGTGCGCTTGACTGGATAACAAGCCTTGATGCTTCTGGGATCGTCATGAAGTAGCGTGTCATGTCTTCATGTGTAACCGTAAGCGGGCCGCCTGCTTCGATTTGTTTCTTAAAGAGCGGGATGACTGATCCGCGTGAGCCGAGTACGTTGCCGAATCGTACGGCTGTGAATGTTGTGTCGTATTCACGGTCGAGCTGCTGGATGACCATTTCGGCGACGCGTTTTGTGGCACCCATGACGTTCGTTGGGTTCACGGCTTTGTCGGTTGAGACGAGTACGAATCGTTTCACGCCGGCGGCAGCGGCTGCTTCGGCGGTGTTTTTCGTGCCGAAAATGTTGTTTTTGACCGCTTCTTTCGGGTTGTACTCCATAAGCGGCACGTGTTTATGTGCAGCCGCATGGTAGACGACGTCGGGACGATGTGTGCCGAGCACGTCAAACATGCGCTCGCGGTCTTGAACGTCCGCGATGACCGGGATGATTTCAATTGAATCTCCGTGACTGTTGCGCATTTCCATATCAATTTGATAAATGCTGTTTTCGCCGTGGCCGACGAGAACGAGTTTGTTCGGTTTAAAAATGCTAATTTGCCGGCAAATTTCCGAGCCGATCGAGCCGCCTGCTCCGGTGACAAGCACCGTTTTGCTTGTGATCTTTTCGGCAATCGATTCAATGTCAAGTTCAATCGGGTCACGGCCAAGTAAATCTTCGACCGCCACGTCGCGAAGGCTGCTGACGGACAGCTTGCCCGTGATGACATCTTCAATAAGCGGCATAATTTGCGCTTTTGCATCTGTTTTGGCGCACTGCTCGTAAATGTGATTAATTTGCTGACGCTTTAGTGATGGAATCGCAATGATAATGTTGTCAATGTCGTGTTCTTTGACGAGCAATGGAATGTTGCGTGTTGTGCCTTCCACAGTCAGACCGTGAATTTCAAGGCGCAGTTTGTTCGGATCATCGTCGACAAACAGAATCGGTTCAAATTCAGCTTCATTCGTTAACAGCTGACGGACGACCATCGAGCCGCCTGATCCGGCGCCGACGATCATCGTCCGCTTTCGGTCGTCATGATTTTTACGTATATATCGGTCACGGTATACTCTCCACGAGAAGCGGGAACCGCCGATTAATAAAATATGCAGCATCCATGTAACGAGCAGCACGCGGACGTAAGCATCTTGAAACACAACTAGCTGGACAATCGCTGTGACTGAAATGGAAAACGTGACCGCTTTAGCAATCGCGATCAATTCCCGCACACTCGCGTATTCCCACGCTTTATGATAAAGCCGGTAAATCGCCGCAAAAAAATGATGGCTGGCAAGCAGTGCAATGGAACTGGCCAATAGTGTGCTTGGACTGTATATATTCATATACGGATGCAAAATAAAGTAGCCGATATAAATGGAAAATAAAACGATGGCTGAATCAAGTCCGATTAAAAAGGACATTCTTTTTTGATAAGCCAATACCGCTTCACCTCTTTCATAATAATAGATAGAAAATGCAAAACAGCTAATAAAAGCACACACATCAAAAATGAATGCGCTTTTATTAGCTGTCTTTTCCATATTGTTTGTGTGTAATAATAAATCGGGCATCTAACCCGTCCTCACACCACACTCTTGACGACAGTTGCGTCTAAGGTCCAGTCTGTCCTGCTGAACCCACAGTGTGACCGAGTGCCTCCATTGATAGCGGTGAGGAGACATTACCGATCTCTTTTTTCGTATACTTGTTATGTAATGAGCAATTAGTTCAAAATAGACCAAGGAATTTTTTTTTGCGGGCAACATGGTGTGGTTGTTCTTTCATGATGTGGCCGCCGTTTAGCACAATTTCCGCATTTTCTTTAAAGTATGCGGCGTAATCTGGATCAATCGCGTCGTATGCTTGTTTAAGCCCGAAAGCGCGTGTTGATGTATTATGTGCGTCTGATGCGATAAAATGGGTTAAGTTCGCTTCGATAAGCTGCATTGATAACTGTTTAATTTTTTTGCCGAATTGGCCATTAACAGACGCAGCGGTGATTTGGGAGAGTGCCCCATTTTTTATGAGTGTATATAGCTTGTCCGGATTTTCACTGATCGCTGTGTTACGCTCCGGGTGTACGATAATCGGCGTGATCCCTTTTAATTGCATGTCAAACAGTACTTGTTCCGCGAACGCCGGAATGCCATTCGAAGGGAACTCAATTAGCATATAGGATGACCCGGCAACAGGCAACAGTTTATTATTTTCATAATCTTCCAACAATTCCCCGTACATCCGTACTTCCTGACCGGCATAGATCGTAACGTCGATGCTGGCTCTATACAGGTGTTTATTCAAGGTTAAAACAGCTGCTTCCACAGCTGCTTTTTCGTTTTCATACCGTCCGTTTTTATGATGAGGCGTTGCGGCAATCATTCGAATGCCTTCCTGCGACGCCTGTTTCACCATTTCGATGCTTTCGACTATATCTGCCGCTCCATCGTCTAATCCTGGCAAAATATGACTGTGAATGTCCACCATGATCACCGCACCCCCCTTCGAATGTACACTGATTATAGCATGAATTTTGGTATTTTGTAGAATTTTTTCGAAAATTTACAAAAATTAAATAATAGTTACTCTTTTCCGTAATAATAGTAATAACTGGAGTCTTTCATCGTGCGGTTGTTTAAGACAACGCCAAGCAGCTTCGCTTTTACCGACTGCAGCAAGTCTTTCGCTTTTTGTACCCCGTCAATTTCCGTTTTGCCGCTGTTCACAACAAGGATTGTGCCATCGCATTGATTCGCGAGCACTTGCGCATCGGTCACAGCTAAAACGGGCGGCGTGTCAAATAACACAAAATCATATTGTTCGAGTGAATGTTCCAGAAATTCTTTCATCGAGAATGAACCAAGCAGTTCAGCTGGATTGGGTGGAATGGGGCCTGATGTTAAAATAGATAAGTTTTCAATGTCTGACTGCACGGCCGTTGCATCCAATGTTGTTTGTTTCGTTAAAATATTCGTTAAGCCGAATGTATTTTGAAGACCGAATGTGTAGTGCATCGTCGGCTTACGCAAATCTGCATCCACGAGCAGCACTTTTTTGCCTTGATCGGCAAAGACAACCGCCAAATTCGCGATCGTTGTCGACTTCCCTTCTCCCGGGCTTGTTGAGGTAACAAGAATGGAGCGAAGCGACTGGTCAACAGATGAGAATAATATGTTCGTCCGGATCGTCCGGTATTGCTCGGAAATAGGCGATTTCGGATCGGTATATGTAATAAGTTTCCGTTTCGCAGAACCGGGTGCTGCCGTTGTTTTCGTTTTCCGTTTAAGAGCCAATCGATTCACCTCTTACTGCTTGTTTTGTTTGTGAAGATGATTTAGATGATGGTCCTTCATTTACTTGGATGGTCGTGACACTGCCAAGGACTGGAAGACCGAGCAGTTTTTCTACGTCTTGTTCTGTTTTCACCGTGTTATCCAAGTATTCGAGTAAGAATGCGAGACCGACACCTGCCATTAAACCGACAACAATCGCAATCGCGATATTCAGCATAGGCTGCGGTTTTACAGGAGACATGTTTTCTTTTACTTCCGCTGGCGCAAGAATACTAACGTTGTCGACATTCATAATTTTGACGATCTCTGCTTGGAAGACGCGCGCTGTTTCATTGGCGATATCCGCAGCGATACCAGGATCTTCATCTTGCACCGTCACATTGACAACTTGTGAATCTTGTTCACTTTGAACGGTGATTTTAGAAGAAAGCTGGGAGGCTGTTAGATCAAGTGCCAGATTTTCTGATACTTTGTCTAAAATAGCCGGTGATTTCATGATCACGTTGTACGTACTGATCAGTTGAAGGTTCGTCTGCACTTCTCCTGCGTTGTACAATTGCTGCTCCGTTTTCGTCTGATTCACAAGCAGCTGAGTCGACGTTTGATAGATTGGCGTTAAAAGAAAGTAACTGATAAGTCCGCTGATGAGCGCTGCTGCAATGGTGATGAGCACGATCAATTTCAGCCTTTTTTTCAGTGTTTCCGCCAGTTCTTTCAGGCTGATAGTTTCTTCCATAAAGTGCCTCCTATAATGATAGTCTCTGGCATTATACCATAATCTAGTATCTTTTTATATTGTCAATTTTAGTTACTTTATAAAAAAATAGGGTCTGATCCAGCCTATTGCCTGGATCAGACCCTTTCGACCTATTTTTATTTAATATTTTCCATCAAGTTTGCTTTGATCAGGAACTCAGCCAAAATGCGAGCCATTTGGTCGCGTTTTGTGAACTCGTTCGGCTGGAATGTGCCATTGCTTGCACCAGCCATGATGCCCGCCTGGTAGACTTTTAAGACATCTGCGCGTGTAGAAGCGCCGATTGCTTTCGCATCTTTAAAGTCTGCCAATGTCTTCGTTTTGTTCAATTTAGAAGAATCGAATTGGATGCTCTTAAGATTAAGGGCGCGGCCGATCATCGCCGCTGCTTCTGCACGCGTGATGTGATCGTTCGGTGCGAATGTGCCGTCTGCTTTACCAGCAACGATGCCGCTTTTGACAGCTGCCATCAATGCCCCATTCACATTGAACCACTCATCGCCTTTTACATCTTTAAAACGTTTGTCATAAGCGACTTCCGGTAAACCGAGCGAACGGCTTAACAGCAACGCGAATTGCGCACGTGTCATGTAATCATTCGGCTTGTACGTTCCAGCGGTTGTACCTGAGATAATATATTTAGACGCCAATGTTTCGATGTATTTCTCCGCCCAGTTTTTCTTGTTGTCTACGTCTGGGAATGTAACGTTGCTTTCAACCACGGTGTACACTTTATCCGAGTTAGCCAGTGCACGAACAACCGCGATTTGCTTGCCGCCTTCTGTTTTAAAGGTTGTTGGAAGTGATGTAAATGAACCGTCTGCTGCGACGGCAACACCTGTTGTTCCATTCGTCTTCACTGTTTTATTCAGGACAAATTCACGTGCAACATAAATATCACCAAACGTTTTAATTTCAGTCACTTTATTGCCTGAAACGAGTTCCACTTTAAATTCCACTGCTGGTGCAACCTGTACAATACTCTCGCCTGCTGCCGCTTTTGTTTGTGAAGAAGCGGCTGTTGATGTCGTTAAGCTAGCCCGCATTTTCGTAAGAAGATTTTTGTTCTCCGACTCCGTTAATGGATCAATTGTCACGCGCAATGATACTTGCGTTAAGTCTCCGCCAAGAACAGCTGCAAGATCAGCAATACTTACTTGTGATAATGGAAGAACATAGCTTGTTTCCCCTACATTGATGACGATATCCGCATTCGGTGCTGCTCCTTTAATGGCAGCAGCAAGCGATCCTGGAATATCAACGGCGACTGGTTTGCCATCAGTACTTGCCGGAATCGTAATCACTACTTGAGGCGTTTGGGCTGTTACACTCGCCAAAATTTGTGTTTGAAGCGCACTTGGAATGGTTGCTGTCAATGTGCCTCCATTGTCAACAATAACTGGTTTAACATTCACGTCATCGCCTGGATTAGACGGCGGTATTACTTCACCGTCGTCATCATCTGAACGGTCTGGTGTGTCTGGAATTCCATGTCCACCATGGCGAGCTCCATAGTTTGCTAGCCAAGCTGCTCCAGCAAATATCATGGCTGTTTTCAGTTCCGCTCTCGTTACATTGTTCGCAGTGAAATGTCCTTGAATGTTCGAGACGACGTTTTTCATCTTAACGTCTGTAATAACGAGCACGTCTGATACATGTTGACGAATGCCCTTATGATCAGCCTCTTTCACTGCATGGACAATGCTGTTAAAAATGGCATGCGTGTAGTTTACATCATCATCTGCTATATCTTCTACTTGATCGTGAGTAGATTTTTCTACCGCTCCTAAATACGTAATGTACTCTTTATCAGGCAAGTTACCTAGTTCTGCTTTATGGTTCGTTATAAATTTTTGTAAGTCTCCTTTTTTGTACGTCCCTGTATAAATACTCGTTTGTAACTCAAGAAGAGCTGCTACAGCCGCTTTTTGAGCCGGGGTTGCACTTGAATCGAACACGGGGTTAAGAGCCGCTCCCCAATTAAGACTATCCAACGCATCCGCTACTTCATCGCTTGTATTCGAATCGTCTCGTACTTCAAGGGCATATTTCTCGAATGCAGCTACACTTTTAAAATGGGCCGAATCCTGTACGTGTGCCGCTTCTACTTTGTTCGCATCAAAAACGATAGCTGTTGTTGCGATTGGGGTAAATGCGATGGTCGCTGCAATCATAGCTTTTACTGCTTTGTTGCTGAGTGGATATTTTTTTACCAATGTGGCCACCTCTTCATTTTATTAAGTCTTTGATTATAGGAAAAATTTCCCGTAATTGTAGTTAAAATCATACAGAAGTCCCTAGATGAAATCAATACTTTGTTTCAAAATTTTAACAATTGTTAAAAACATGTTCCTATTTTGTTAGATTGTTCAATCAATATTTATTTTCATTTTTTTCATGCTATACTGGTAAAAATGACAACTTATTGATGGAGGATGGTAGATTGAAGAAGTTTATTAAAATAGCACTCCTTGTTGTTTTGTTTCTTGCCTTAGTCGGAGGCGGGGCTTTGTATTATTTTACGAAGGTGAAAACATACGATGTAGCCGATGAAAAAGTGGATGAAATTATTGATTCTCCTTATTCGATTGCTTATCCTGAAGGAACACCGATCCCAGAAGGCGCGCAAAAAGATGAAGAAGGTCTGGTTATTGTTGATAAAGACGGCAACTTTCTATTAGAAGGCGGAGCCGTGATGAGTCCTGAAGAATGGTTTGCTTCGCCGGAATATACGGCTGCCGTATCAACAGAAAAAGGCAGCACAAGTAACGGCGTTTCCAATTCTAGTACGCCCGCTGCTTCTACTGGCGGCACGGATCCAAGTACCGGTTCTAGTGACGGTACTCCGGATAAAGCAACTGGCGGCTCTACTAGTCCAGATGCCGGTTCTGGTTCGGGACCAACTGGTGAAACAGGCGGTACGAACGAGACACCTGCCGGGATGACGGTTGAGACAATTAAAGCCCGCTATGATTCTTCTTTTCAAAGTTTAGAAGGCCAGGTTAATTCCCAGCTCGGCTCATTAATTAGCCAGGCGAAAGGCGAATATGTACAGAAAAAAGCATCCGGTGAAACAGTGGATCCCGCTTATTTTTATCAAAAATACAGCGGTGCCGCTTCGAGTGTCGAATCAAAAACAGATGCGGCGTTTAACTCGCTCTATACGGGTTTGACAAGTGAACTAAAAGCACACGGCTTTAGCGAATCTCATGCGAAGCAATATAAAGCAGATTATGAAGCAACGAAAGAAAGCCACCGCAGCGAATTGCTTAGCAAAGCAACAGGCATGTAAAAAACAAAAGCAGCCATCCCTTGACCGGGATGGCTGTTTTTTTATGTTCGGATACTGATAGAATGGTTCGTTACACTGTTTCCAGGCAATTATTTTACAAGGACGCCATTCGCATCTTTCAATGTTTCTTGGCCTTCTTTTACAGTTACAACCGGTTTCGCTGCTGGAGCGGCTGCCAGTGTAAATTGCAATGCCTTGTTGTTTCCGGAAACCGTTGTAATATTTTGTGCTTCCACAACTGTTCCATTAACAGTGATATTGAGTACATCGTTGGCATCTGTTGGCGCAATCGGCAATTCAATGACGTCAGAGAACTGAACGACAACGGTCGCTCCGTACACGTCTACACCTGTTACGGTAGCTGGTGTGTTGTCTTTCACGTTTACAACGAAGTTTGCTGCTGTAATCACATTTCCTGCTTTATCCGCAACACCTGAAACACTAAGCACGGCTGGAGCACCGTTCGTTTGATCCCCGATGTTCACCGAACCTTCAGGCAAGGTAATGATTACTTCTTTTTTTAATGAATCGTTAAAATAAATATCCGTTCCGTCAGGAAGCGCTTGACCGTCAAGGCGGTAGTTCGACAACGCGACAGCTGACGTTGATACTTCTTCATTAAACGTCACTTTAAACTCATTTTTGCCTGTTGTGTTCACCGTTGCTGTCGGTTTTTCCGTATCTTCACCTGTTGCGGTTCCGATAGTGAATTTGTCTGTCAAGGCGCCTGTTTTATTTCCATTCGCATCAGAGAAGAAATTAGCCGGAAGCGTGACGGCATACGTGCCTGCATCCATCGCTGTGTCTCCTGATTTAATATCGATTTCAAATGTCTTTTTATCTTCTGTCAAAGAGCTTTCATTCGCAATGGCTGTGAATTTCACTCCGTCTTCGTTGCGGATGTCGATTGCATTCACCGCACCATTTACCGTGACCGCTTCATTAAAGGTAAGGGCCAATTTTTTGTTGCCGGCTGTTACTTCTGAAGAAACAAGGGATGGTGCTTGTGTATCTTTTGTGAGTGTTAGCGGCGTGCTGTACAGATCATTTTTCAAACCAGAACGATCGGTCATCGCATCTTTTTGAATATAAAGCGTGAACGTTTCGCTTACAGATGAATCGGTGAAAATGCCATCGCCGGCCGCTGAACCATTGACGTCAACAGTGAATGTGTACGTTTTACCGCTCGTATCCGCTGCATCTTTTACTAGTTTCACCGCTGTTTGGTCCGCACCACGCTGTACCGTTGCATTAATTTCCGCTTCCGTCACCGCTTCGCTCAGCGTGATTTTCGCTTTATTTTGACCTGTTACTTGTACGTCTGTTACATGCGGTTTATTCGTATCTGCTGTTGGTGCTGATACGAAACCGTTGTAAAGGTCCATTTCATTTTTAACATCGGCTGTATCTTTTGCCCCTGCTACGTACAGTGATGCCGATGAACCTGCAGACAGATCACTTGCAATGTGCACTTCTGTTTTATTGGACGAATCAATGCTGATGGAATCACTGGCCACCGGTGTGCCGTTTACACGAACAACAGTCGGTTTCGTTCCAATTTCTTCAGAGAACGTCAGCGTGATGACGCCATTTGTATAAGACGTATTCGTTACAGTCGGTTTGACTGTATCTTCATACGTGAAAACAGATGTGTACTTGGCTGTTTTGAGTACGACTCCATTTTCATCTTTTTGCTCGGTTGCAATTGGATTCACGACCACAACGCCGTCTGTTGCTTCGATGCTGCCAGCGTATGTAAGCGTGACTGATTTTTGATCATCGGAAAGTTTCACCGCTGTTGGGTTTTCCCCATTCACTGTATACAGCGTTTTTTGTGCCGCTGCCTCTTTATTCAATGCTGTGTTGAAGATGATAGTAACTTGTTTTGCATTGACGGATTCCACTTTTGTGACAGCCGGAGCCGACCCTTCCCCTGGTGTTGCTAAACGATGAAGGAAAAGCGCAAATTCACCGCGTGTGACAGAATCATTTGTGCCAAATTTCGTTTCCGTTTTGCCAAATGTCACTTTGTTGTCCACAAGTGCGGCAACGGCTTCGTCATACCGATCTGCTACATCTGTAAAGGCAAGGTTTGCTTTATTGCCTTCTAGGTCATAGGCTCTCGCAATAATGAGCGCCATTTCGCCGCGTGTAATGTTTTGTGATGAACCAAATGATGTCGCTGTTTTCCCGTTAATAATGCCTTTTTGTTTCAATGCATTTACATACGCTAATGCACGGTCCGGTACATCTGTGAAGCCGGCATCTTTCGCATTTTCTACATTAAGCTCAAGCGCTTTCGCAATCAATACAGCGGCATCTACACGTGTAATCGTTGCGGATGTGCCGTATTTCGTTTCGCTAATTCCGTTTGTAATCTTTTTTTCTACTAAATAATCTACTGCTTCTTTGTAACGATCGGATACATCTGTAAATCCAGCCGCAAATGCTGGTGTGACAGCTGTTGCCACAAGCGTTGCTGTTGCCGCTGCTGCTACGAATTTACGAGATGATTTTGATTGGTAAGCCATTTATCTAATTCCTCCAAATTGAATAATAATTGTAAACTATTCTTTCATTTTCCCACAGACTCGACAGTTTCTACAAATATCAAAAGGCGCAAGCGCTACTCCTACATTTACCCTACGTAAATCCTTTAAAACCCTACGGTGGTTACTTTTTCTAGTTATTCGAAAGCATGGATGTTAAACTTTTTTCAAACGCTGCATCGTCTTCTTTCCGCCGCTTCTTCGGTCCTTTCAACCGGCCGCCTGCCTGGCGGATCTTTTTCGCTGTATGGCGGCTCAATAAAAGTTGATCCATATTTCCCGGGGTATACTGCCTGCCGTTTTGGTCGATCGCAAAGCCTTGTTTCGCAAGCACCATCGCCGCCAATCCATAATCCTGCGTCACCACAATATCCCCTTTTTGTACACGGTTGACGAGAACAAAGTCGACCGCGTCCATTCCTTTTGAAACGATAATCGTTTCTGCTCCAGGACGTGACATTTCATGCGCAGTATCACAAATTAAAACGACGGGCAGATCAAACTTTTTCGCTGTTTCACATGCAATGTCCACAACCGGGCATCCGTCTGCATCAATTAATAGTTTTGTCAAATGAAAACCTCTCTTCTTTTTATTCTTTCTCCTTCTTTTTTCTAGAAATCAAGTTTTTTGCCTGTCATCTTATGATATAGTAGAAGAAAATAATGGTAAAGGAGAATACTCATGAAGAAAAGAAGGCGTATTTTTTCTCGTATGATGGCCGCCCTTTTAACAGCCTCCCTACTCACAACACCGGCAGAAGCTGCTTCGTTTTCTGATGTCTATCCAAATGAAAGAGCTTATACAGCCATTGAAAAAATGACCGTGCGAGATGTGATCTCTGGATTTCCCGACGGTACATTCAGGCAAAATCAACCCGTTACACGAGCGCAGAGCGCGATTTTCGTTGGCCGCATGATGAACATCACACCTGACACTGCCATCAAATCGACTTTCACCGATATTTCACCGAACCAGAAGGCCTATCCGTATATTGCAGAACTCACCAATCAAGGCGTCTTTTCTAGGAATGATCAATTTTATCCGGATCGGCCATTAACACGCGCGGAGATGGCGATTATTCTTGTAAAAGCGTTCAGCTTGCAAGGAAAAATGGACAAGCCCTTTGCAGATGTACCGGATCATTTGAAAGCCGCTCCTTATATTGAGGCCCTCGCTGCATCCGGCATCACATCCGGTGTAGGAAACAACCTTTACGATCCGGACGGCACCGTCACACGAGGACAGATGGCGATTTTTATGTACAATATTGTGCAGTTTCAAAAGCCCGGTACAGAGCCGGAACCACCAGCTGAACCAACCTATGAAATTGATCCAAATTTCACATTCAATGCGACTGAACAGCAAATTTTTCTTCTTGTGAATAACGAACGGATGAACGCAGGTGTGCAGCCTCTTAAACTGGCGAACGATCTTTCCTTTGTGGCACGCGCGAAATCAAAAGATATGCGGAATCAAGATTACTTTGACCATACGTCGCCTACATACGGATCACCGTTTCAGATGATGAAGGACTTCGGTCTTACTTACACGTCTGCCGGCGAAAATATCGCAGCCGGACAAAATACAGCCGTACAGGTGATGGAAGCTTGGATGAACAGCCCCGGCCATCGTCAAAACATATTGAATCCAGGCTTTGCTGAAATCGGGATTGGGTATGTAGATGGCGGCGACTACGGGTCGTACTTTACACAAATGTTTATGACAAGATGAAATAATCCGCCTTGCAATCTATGCAAGGCGGGTTATTTTTAATAGAAATACAAATATTGGGTAGCTACATAGGCGGTCCGGCCGTTGTAATAAACCTCTGCCCATCCGTTCGACATCGTGCCATAAACGTAGAACTCGTATCCTCGATCGACCTGGCCGATCACTTTCCCGTTCTTGCTTGCCGTCGCCCGTACGTTTAAGTTATTCGCGTCAGCGAAAGCAGATCCCCCGTAAGAATAATAGACAGGTTCCTGTGAGGCTTTTTTCAAATAACCGGATGCCACATACGCATATCGGCCATTATACATGATTTTAGACCAGCCGCCCGGCTCCGTTCCATATATAGAGACGGTGGCTCCTTTTTTCAGTGAACCAATGATTTTCGCTCTCGGGCTCGGATTCGCTCTTACATTTAAGCTTGGTGAAGCGGTAACAGTGGCCTTCTCGCCGCCCGAGTTTGGCGTTGAAGAAACACTCGGTGTTAAATAACCCGATGCGACATAACCTGCTTTGTTGTTGTATTTGATTTTGGACCAGCCACCCGGTTCTGTATTGTACACATACACGACTGCTCCGTTTTTGAGAGAACCGATTACTTTTGCTCTCGGGCTTGGGTTTTCACGCACGTTTAATGTTGTCTCCACATTGACGGTGTGATGTCCCGTACTTGCCTCCGCCTGCTTGGCAGGAAGAAGCGTGATCATTAAAAGAAATGCCATCATCCATACTAGAATTTTTCTCATAGTCTATCCTCCTAATTCTTATTATCTATATTACTTCCAATATATATCTCATCTGGAGGAAAGTAAATAGATTTAGATGAGAATAAACCCTTCCATACTAAAAAAATACCTTGCTTGTTCGCAAGGTATAGAGTCTTTATTGATTATAAACAGTTAAAAATTCCTGGTTTCCATCTTGTTTCGCGAGCTCTCTTGGCGTATCGCCATATATGTCTTTCTGATCCGGATTGGCTCCATACTCCATGAGTAACTCGGCCATTTTTAGATCGCCGTAGTCGTAAGCTAAAAATAAAGGGGTATAGCCGGTCAAGTCTTCACTATTCGGATCGGCTCCCTCTTTTAATAACTGTTCAGCCGTTTCAAACTGTGAATTATAAATCGCGTAATGAAGCGCAGGTGTTCCTTCACTATCTTGTTCATCAATATCAGCGCCGCTCCCGAGAAGCTGTGTGACTTTTCCCGTGTCTCCAACAGAAGCCGCATCCATTAAATCGGTGTAGTTCGTTACTTCACTTTCACTTTCATCGTCCGCCATGTAATCGTCCGATGCCATCAGTGAAGCAAATAAATCCGATGATCCCATTTTCGTCAGCGCATACCCAAATCCTGCTGCGATTCCGCCGTATAACAATCCCCCGGCCAGAAAGAGCACGACCACACCGCCAATAACCTTCCTTTTATTCGCTTGATAGGCTGGTGTATCTGGTATTCTCATAAATTGGCCAATGTGCTGAATACGTTTTGGCAAATTCGGATGCGTGGACCATTTCTCGCTCAGCCAGACAAATAGATTGGATTCTTGCTGAATTTGCTGCAAGTAGGCATCTTCATTTACTTCACGGTAAAGGACTTTGCCCACGCCTAAAATCGTTAACGCATTTTTGGCGGCTTGTCCATCATTTGTGTAATAAGCAGCATGCCGGTCCGCTGTATATTCAGCGGACCGTGAGTATGCTTCACTTAGAAAAGGCACCCACATCGCCGGCAGAATCAGCCAGTTTTTCCATACATGACGCCGTTTTACATGTGCCAGTTCATGGGCAACAATAAAATCGAGTTCTTTATCGCCTTTTTCACGGGCCAGCTCGAACACTTCTGAATAAAGAACGACGACATTTCGCCCAAAGAAACGTGTCGCAAACGCATTGAGTGCGCCGCCTGATTGCAAAATGAACACATCCGGCACGCGGGGCAGTCTCATCTCATAGGATAGCGTTTGAATGCGCTCATACACATCCGGAAACTGCTGCTCACTTACCCGCACCCCATTGCCGCGAATCGAACCGATGGAAACAGCATGAAAAAACAATGATATAAGAAAAAGACCTATAATAATAGGAAGAAGAATGATCGAAAAAGCAGCCGCAATATAAAGTCCAACACTGACGACACAACATAAAATAAAGTAAATCGTTTCTTTCGAATAAACTAGGTTTCTATTATCCAAACATATCCCTCTTTTCAAGTAACTTGATCAAATTATAACATACGACATACGAAAAATTTTTACAGACCTTACGAGCGGGAAAGCCCACTCCTTCAGGTGTGGGATGATAGCGAGGTCGAACCGGGCATGTCTTCAGGCATGTCAAAGGTTCGATTTTTTTCTTTTAGCTTATCTCTCTTGTATATCGAACGTTTGTTTGATATGCTTGATACAACCTAATTTTCTGGAAAGGAGGAACGAAATGGAAACGATTTCTTTAAAGCTAGAACTAATGAAGCCAACCAATGCGAAAGAACAGATATACTGCAAAATGACCGAATTAAACACCGGCTTTTCCAATTGGCTTCTTCAGTATGATGAACTTTCAAAAGTCACTTCGAAGGTCTACAAACTTTTTTCTGCGGACAAATTGCCTTCGGCCATTGTCAACCAAACCATCCGAGAAGTGAAGTCACAAAAGAAGAATCAAAAAGCAAAAACCTTTCGCCGTTTCTGGTGTACCTTTAACAACCAAAATTTAAAAGTTGAAAAGGAAAACGGCTTATATAAACTCTCTTTTCCTACATTAGAGAAACGAGTCGGTGTTCCCGTTGTGGCAGAGCTCTATCAGCAGCATTGGCTTGATAAAGTATTGTCCGGCGAAGCAAAATTAGGTGCCGGCAAGCTTTATGAGAAAAAAGGGAAATGGTATATGTCTGTGGCGGTTTCCTTTGAACCGAAGGCTGTTTCCTCTTCTTCTAAAGTGATGGGTGTAGATGTAGGGCTAAATTATTTAGCTGTTGCTTCAATAGGGACAAATTCATTGTTTTTCAAAGGAAACGAGGCTGCTTTTATTCGAAGAACATTTTCTTCAAGGAGAAAAACCTTAGGAAGAAATAAGCTTCTTTCTGTTATTAAAGCCTCTAAAAATAAAGAATCCCAATGGATAAAAAATCTGAACCATAAAATAAGCCGGCAAATTATTCATTTCGCTGCAGAGAACGGTGTTCGCTGCATTCGAATGGAAGATTTGACAGGCATTCGGCGTAAAGCCAAATCAAAAAAAGATGCAGGCAGAAATCTGCACTCTTGGGCACACTATCAGCTTCAGCAGTTTATTGAATACAAAGCCAAAATGTCTGGGATTCAAGTTGAATATGTGAATCCACATCATACCTCTCAAACATGTAAATGTGGCCATGTAGACAAAAAGAATCGAAAAAGACACACGTTTGCGTGTGTCAAATGTCAGTATAAACTTCATGCGGATGCGAATGCGGCCATTAATATTTCGAAAGCCATCAGCGGCCTTTCAAAAAAGAAAAACAAGCAAGCAGCTTAACCTAGTCCTGTGGTAACAGCAGGACCGCCTGTAAGGTACGTCTATGTCCAAAGGCAAAGACAACGTAGCAGGATGGGCTGATGACACCGCCCCTAACTGAAGGCGAGTTCTAAACAGAAATGGACTGGGAACGCGTTCGCACTTCAGAATCCCACCCGCCTCACCGCAAGGTGAAGGGCTTGCGGCTTAGCCGTGGGAGTGTCAAAATGGTCAAGGTGCATTTTACATTCATACTAAACTCGTTTTTTACTCATTCTATTTACTTTCAATAACAAAGGTTCGCACCTAACTTCACCGATTCGCTCACAACGAATCAGCCCGGCCGAGCCGAGCTGATTTTCTTACTGTGTTAGTAAGAAAAATTCGCATTTCCCTATCCAATAAAAAAAACAGCACTCGAGCAAGAGTGCTGTCTTTCTTTCGCGTTACATATAAAACAATTCGTTTAACGCTTCTCCCATTGCGGAATCAGCCAACATACCAACAATGATTGCAAATAATATAACCGAGAAAATAATATAAAGAAAATAGCCGTACAGCGGGTCAAGAGTGTTCGATTTTTTCGTTAACAACGCACTGATTAAATAAAGGGGCATGACAACCAACGCAAGGCTAAGAGACAAACCCATGAATACACTACTGTACACATATGCCTTCAATAAAACCAAAAAGAATGAAAAACCCATGAGCGTAATAGATGGGAGAAGGTGAACACCATACACACCGGTTATTTCTTTAACGGAATGTCCTGTTCCGAAAAAACAATTGATCAGAAATAGGACAAACAACGTACAGACAGTAAACAACACCGTAAAAATTACACTGTTGCTCAAGATAGAGGAAAAGCCCGATTCCGTATAATAGTCACTCCCGAAGAGCTCGCTCATGCCTTCCGTGAAATGGCTTGTCATTGTATAAGTCGTCAATCCGATTAAAAATGCAAGTATAGCCATTGAAAGAAGTCCGTTTGTAAATTCCCGTTCGCCATATCCGAAAACGAGAGAAGGTTTTTTTATATATTTAACGGCATATCCCCCATATTGCCTGAAGCGATTCTTTACTTTCTCCACGTGCATACTCGGTTCATGCCGGTGGGCAGGTTCGTTTACTGGCGTTGTTTCTAGGGCAACTGGCTGATCTGCTGCTGTTATTTCCAGTGATGTACCGCAGTTCCCGCAAAATTTTCCGCTTGCCTGTTCATGCCCACACTGATTGCATTTCATTTTGTCCCCTCCACTGTCTCCTTTTTATCGAAAGGTTTCAATATTGCTGCCGGACAATCCGTCTATTTTTGTTGTATTGACAATATACCAGTTGCCCGCTGTTTCATCGTACTTTAGTCCATACTTCCAAAAATCAGAAGTGTCATCTATATAATCCTCTTCATATGAAGAGGCGCTATATGTTCTTCCAATAATATTCACTTCCGCATCAAACGACGCATATGTGATGCCGTTTTCTTCGGATATAACCAGTGAATCACGATCAAAACGAAGATAATTAAACGAACCTGTCCATTGCTTTCCTTCATTGAAAAGTTCGTTGTAATAGCCTCTTTGCCGCGCAAAGTAATCGTCATCTTGAACGTGCGTAAAGTAAGAAGTATCTTGATTTTCAAAAGCTTGAATCCACTCATGTGTGTGGTCAACAATCGTATTTCGCAGTCCTTCATAGACGTCCTGTCGATCAGGATGTACGTCAAAGTGAATCTTCTCCTGGTCTTTCACCTGAATGGGTTCTGCGCTTCCCGAACCAAATGGATAGTCATATACAGCAGACAATTCAACCGATCCATCCCGTTTTACCGGACCGTATTTTCTTATTTCTCCAATTGTTTTACCTGTGCTCTCCCCGTTAACATACAAAATGGCTTCTGGCCTGTTTGACGTAACCGCTACACCATCGCCGGTCATTTCAACATAAAACGATGCTTCTTCAGAAAGCGATTCATAAAAATCAATCGTCATCTCTGTTTTTTCCTTCCCGTATTCGCCTTTATAATCTGCGACAAGCTTATACATACCCGGTGCAAATGGTCCTGCTTGAATGACCTCTTTCTCTTCTTTTGTTGTCCCACGCAATGTGCCGTCCACCGTAATAGCTGTTCCTTTAAAATTTACATGAATATGTGCATAATAGGGCTGCACTTCATATTGGTACGTATCAAAGAAAAACCATTTCTTTTCTACCTTTTTCAATATAAGCTGCGGATACTCTTCTGGGATATCCGCCGTGCGCTTTGTCACGACTTGCTCTTTAAAGAGCTTGACCATCTCCTCTTTCACATCGGGATTTTCATTTAAATAGTCGACAAGCTGCTGGCCGTTATCCTCCGTGATCTTCATCTTTTTAACCGCTGGTGTGAGTAAGACCGCCATCGCTTTTCCATTCTTTTGAGCTGTTGCCTCTTCAAATGCCTTCACTTGATTCATCGGATCCGTTTCTTTTTTTCCGTACCAGACGAAAACAGCTCCTGCCATAACAAACAAAATGATCAATAGGGAAGCAAACTGCTTTCTTTTGCTTTTTTGCATCGGTACAGCCGATTGTACGAATTCAGGATTCGTTGGCGTTGGGTCTGGATAAAGGGACACACCGCATGATGGACAAAACTTTAAAGAGGGATCGTCTAGTTTATGTCCGCATTGTGTACAAAAGCTCAAAACTTCCTCTCCTTTCCCATATCTACATACGGATTAGATATTATTCTATTTTTTCGACAAAACACTTAAAGACTACGTACAGGGGATTTCTATTGATTGTATGTCTCCTCTAAGTTAAACATGAGGCCTATCCTAATTTGCGCTCCATGATTTTCATCTGTGATGACGTAAGTTTTGAGTTGGATGAATCTTTTCCCGTTTACTTACGTATAAAAGAGTATAGAGGGAGGTGATTTTACATGTACTACAGTAATTTGCGGGCAAAAGCACGCGAGTCATTGAAAGGCAATTGGCTGATTGCGATTGGATTGTTCGTCGTTTCGACCCTGATTTTGATGGCGCCTGATGTTATTTTTAATCCAAATGAATACGACTTCTCATGGCGAGACATCGCTGTCATCGTTGCCACTTTGCTGCTCACGCCGATGACCGTTGGATTGATTTGGGCATGGATTGATCTGTCACGCGGGAAAAACGTTCGTTTTAACCATTTGCTCCATCCATATCAAACGATTTTTGTGAAAACCATTTTCGTTTCATTCTTACAAGGACTCTTCCTTATCCTATGGACGCTGCTATTCATTGTACCCGGCATTATTAAATCATTTTCTTACATGCTAACGTTTTATATCTTGCGCGACCGTCCGGAATTGTCCCCGCTGCAAGTCATTACAGAGTCACGCAAAATGATGGATGGCCATAAAGGAGAAGCCTTCGTTCTTGGGCTGACGTTTATCGGCTGGTTCTTGCTTGGCGTGGTTACACTCGGGATTGGTTTCCTCTGGATCATTCCGTATATTAGTGTTACATTCGCTCATTTTTACGATACGATTCGTGAAGAATATGAAGCGAAGCACCACGGATAACTCTTTCTTTACACACAAAAGCAGCCGGGGCATTTAGCCCCGGCTGCTTTTTTCATTCTTTACGCTCTTAAATTTTTCAATACATTGACCGCAAAGAAGATCAAACCGAGAATCGTCAACGTTGCGCCAGTAGCAATACCCATGGTCAGATCCTCGTTTTTAGTTACAAGAAGGAGAAACAAGGATCCCATCATCACCGGTAGACCGATGTTATGAAGCCAAAAATGTGTTTTCGCCAAACCGTTTGAAGCAAGCGCCGGGAAGGAATGATATAAAATACCGATAAGAGTCAGCGCTGTCCAGCCTAAAAGATTGATGTGTACATGAACACCGGCAAGATCATAATTATGCACGATGGACATATAATAACCGAGCAGTACCCCAAGGACTAAATACACTACAGAAATTTTAATCAACCTAACACTCACATAACTCCCCTCTTTCTGTAAAGTAGTAATCGTACCTTGTATAAACCTATGCGCAAGATGACAATAAATACGCACATCCCCTCCCTGCCGGCTAATTATTTTTTTCCGCATAAAAAAGGTCTGATCCAGCTGTTACCTGGATCAGACCTTCAAGATGTCATTCTTATTTTTTAATGGCTTCCATTAATTCCGCTTTGATGAGGAATTCAGCAAGGATGCGGGCCATTTGGTCGCGTTTTGTGAATTCATTCGGATTAAATGTACCTTTGCTTGTACCAGCCATGATACCAGCCTGGTATACTTTCAATACTTCTTCGCGTGTTGACGCACCGATTGCTTTCGCATCTTTGAAATCAGCTAATTTTTTATTTTTGTTCAATTTAGCCGTATCAAATTTGATCATTTTAAGGTTAAGCGCACGGCCAATCATTGCTGCTGATTCAGCACGTGTAATGCGGTCATTTGGTGCGAATGTGCCGTCTTTTTTACCGGCAATAATGCCGTGTTTAACAGCTGACATTAAAGCACCGTTCGCATTAAACCACTCATCACCTTTTACGTCTTTAAAGCGGTTGTCGTATTTCTCGCTAGGCAAGCCAAGCGCACGGCTTAAAAGCACTGCGAATTGCGCACGCGTCATGTACTCGTCGCCTTTATATGTGCCCGCTGTTGTACCAGAGATGATGTATTTTGACGCCAATGTTTCAATGTAGCTTTCTGCCCAGTTTTTACCGTTATTTACATCAGGGAATGTAACATCGCTCTCTACTACTGTGTAAATAGAGTTTGTCAATGAGCTGACAACTGCCTGCTGCTTGCCATTCACTGTTTTAAATTTTGTTGGAAGTGCACGGTATGTGCCGTCATTTTCCAAAACAGCACCTGTTGTACGGTTTGTGTTTACGGTTTTATTCAATCCGAATGCACGTTCTACATATACATTGCCAAGGCTCTTAATTGGATACACTTTATCGCCGACAACGGCTTCAAGTGTAATATCTACGATGGATGCTACTACATTCGCACCGCGAGACTGCAGCAATTGTGTAATTTGAATTGCCCGTGCAGATGGAACCGGGTTGATCGATACACGGAATTTCAGTTCTGCTACTGTTGTACCAAGATCTGCCGCGATCGCTGCTGTATCGATTTCCGCTACTGGCAAGTAGTATGTTGCACCGTCGCCCACAACAACGATTGTTGCGTTTGGCGCTTTTGCTTCAATCGCATCAACGAGTGGTGCCGGAATATCTAGTGATACAGTTTGACCAGGTTCTCCGTCTGGCAATTGGATCGTAATTTCAGTTGTTTGAGCTCTAATGCCCGCAAGGATTCGGGTTTGAAGATCGCTTGGAATCGTTGCTAGTATTTGTGTGCCGTTTTCCTCGATCTCCGGTGATACAGTAACATTGCCGCCAGTGCCAGGTTCTACTGTACCAGGTTCTCCAGGATTACCAGGTTCCGGATCAGTGGTACCGCCGCCGCCACCGCCACCGCCGTGGGGAGCTGCATAGTTTGATAGCCAGGCTGCTCCAGCAAACATCATAGCAGTTTTCAGTTCTGCTCTTGTTACGTTGTTCGCGGTAAAATGTGTTTCAATGTTTGAAACGACATCTTTCATCTTAAGGTCTGTAATAACGAGCACGTCTGATACATGTTGACGAATCCCCTCGTGGTCTGCTTCTTTCACGGCATTAACAATGCTATTAAAAATGGCATGCGTGTAGTTTACATCATCATCCGCTATGTCTTTTATTTGATCGTAAGCAGATTTTTCTACCGCGCCTAAATATGTAACGTACTCTTTATCAGGCAAGTTACCTAGTTCTGCTTTATGGTTCTTTATAAATTTTTGCAAGTCACCTTTTTTGTACGTACCTGTATAAATACTTGTTTGTAACTCAAGAAGAGCTGCTACAGCCTCTTTTTGAGCCGGAGTTGCATTTGAATCAAATACGGGGTTAAGAGCATCTCCCCAATTAAGACTATCCAACGCATCCGCTACTTCATCGCTTGTATTCGAATCGTCTCGTACTTCAAGGGCATATTTCTCGAATGCAGCTACACTTTTAAAATGGGCCGAATCCTGTACGTGTGCTGCTTCCACTTTGTTCGCATCAAAAACGATAGCTGTTGTTGCGATTGGTGTAAATGCGACTGTTGCTGCAATCATGGCTTTTACTGCTTTGCTGCTAAATGGATACTTTTTCACGAAAATTGTCACCTCTTCAATTTATTTTGCAGGCTTCCTTATGAAAAATCTTCCTGCTAGTATGTTACTAAAATCATACATAATTTTCATTGACAAATCAATCCTACTTTACACATCTATTGAATTATTTACAATATTTTTAATATTTTATCAGTTTTACTTATTCTATGTCTTTTTGCTTTTTCCTTCCTATTCTCTTAATAAAAGCAAAAAAAGTTTTAAAGATCATTAGATTCGTTAAACAATCTAGCATCAGAAAGGCTTTTCCATGTTCTTTTTGAGAGTCCTACTCAATAGAACTTCTAGCCTGGTTATTTGAGATTCATAACAAAATGCCCGGTGAAGTTAACTTCACCGGGCATTTCCCTTTATGCTGCTGAATCAATCAGCTGATAAAGTAATATTAGTCGTTAGAGTTAGCCACACCAGTAAGAGTTGCATTTGCTTGCTCGTTACCGTCAGCATCTTGTACAGCAGATGTAGAATTACGTTTGTAGATTACTTTTGTTTGAGAGTAATCTTCACCATCTTCGAATACTTCATCTTTGAATGTTACAGATACTTCATTGTCAGCTACTGTTGCAGTAGTACCGTAAGAGTCACGTTCTGCACCTTCTACAGTGTACTGGCTTCCAGCGTTAGCATCGTCTTCACTGTCAAACAAAACTGTTTCACTGTAAGTAACAGTAACGCCATCTGGTACAACGGCATCTGCACCGATCATGATTGGCGCAGCGTTATCGATGAAATCTTCTTCGTCTGCAAGTACAAGTTCATCTTCTGCAACAATGCCATTTGCACCTTTAATTGCATCGCCTGCAATTGTTACAAGAGCAAGTGCATCTTCACCAGCACCCGTTTGGAATTTCACAGAGCTGTCAGCAGGTGTAATTGTTAATGTATCACCGCTTGCACTGAATTTAAGTTGTGTAGAACCTTGAAGAGTAAGTTCTTCAAAACGTCCGCCACGGTATTTTTCAAAACCAAGAACTTTAATGTCAGATGCATTCAAGTTTTTCGCATCGATAGCTTGGTCAAATTCAACAACGATTTTCTCTGCAGATTCAACAGTTACTTTGTCGATCTTAGGAGCTACTACGTCAATACCTGTCAAACTTGCTTTCAGTTTAACACGGTTGAATTTCGAACCTTCGCCAGCGTCTGTTTGAACAGTTTGAGGTGCGATAACAACTGTGTATGTTTCTCCAGATTCAGGTGTAAAATCATTATCAAATGCTTCTTGAACATCTTTAATTTTGATTGTTTTACCTGATGTATCACCAGAATAGATTTCGATGTCTGCGCCCGCTTGAAGTGTGTATTCTTTACCAGACTCTTCAATCGTCACGCCATCCGCAACAAGTGTATCCAAGTTTACACGTTGATCAAATGTAAGACGTAGATCTGCTTTTGTTTTCTCATCTGATTGACGGACAAGTTCAGCTTTAACGCTTTTTACTTCAATGTCTTTTTGAGCAACTGCTTTAAGACCTGTTACTTCTTTGTTTGTTGCATTTGTGAATATTTCATTTGCAACACCGTTAGCTGGAAGATTAATTGTATACGTTAAATCTTCATCTAACGCAATACCATCCGCATCAATCGGAATCGTTAATTCATTTCCTTCAGTTGTTAACGGCTCTGCAATTGTAAGTGTTTTTCCAGTAGGGGTCTTAATTGTGATTAAGCTTGTATTGAAGTTCACTTCTTCAGCTAAATCTTGATCGAATGTCACAACGATGCTGTCATCAACAACACGTGCTACTTTCGCTACTGGTTGTGCTTCAGAAACAGAAGGTGTTTTTACTGTAATTGTACGTTGGCTGCTAGAAAGCGCGTCGCCTTTATCTGTTTCAACTGCTGCATCAACTTTTACTTTATATGTTTTACCAGCCAATAATGTACCTGGTTCAATATTGAACTCAACGGCTGTTTTTTCAGTAGAGTCAACCCATTCCCCTGTTAAAGCTCCATCTTCTGCGAAGCCTGTTAGGTCACCTAATTCTCTATCATTTTCGTCATAAAGAGTGTAGTTAGTAAGATCAAGTGCAGAGTCACTCATTTTCTTTTTGAAGCTAAGAACAAATTTATCTTGGTCTTTGTTTACTTCAACTGTTGGTTTATCTGCGCCTGCTTTTAATACAGTCGGTTGAGATTTAAGAACAACATCTGCAACCTCGTTATCAGTACCATCCATCAAAGCAACTGTGTACTCGATACCTGCTTCAACTGTCGCAACATCATCCGCCAAAATAACAGATGCGCCTGTACGGTCAGCATTAAAGCTAATGAATGATGATTTAATAACTTCTTCGCTGTTTGCTGTTTGTCCACCGTGGAACACAACAATGCGTGTAGGGTCTTTTTCGATTTCATCCGCAATGTCAGCGTCGAATGCACCGTCAAAAGTGATATCAATTTTTGTATCATTGATTGCTTTTACGTCAGTGATTTTTTTCGCAGTTTGTCCTGGATCTACTTGATCAAGTGTTTCTAATTTGTGTAAGAAAATAGCGAACTCGCCGCGTTTGATTGGATCAGTTGTACCAAATTTAGTTGGTGTTTTACCTGATGTAATTTTGTTGTCAACAAGTGCAGCAACTGCAGCAGCGTAACGCTCAGAAACATCTGTGAATGCGATGTTTGCAGTGTTGCCTGTAATTTTGTAAGCTTTCGCAAACATTAATGCTGCTTCACCACGAGTGATTTCATCGCTTGCGCCGAAACGTGTATCTGATTTACCGTTCGCAATACCCGCTTCTTTAAGCGCGTTTACGTATTTTACACCACGATCTGGAACATCAGTGAAGCCAGAATCTTTCGCGTTGTCGATTTGTTCTTGTGTAAGAACTGCTTTCGCTACCATAACTGCGAAGTCAACACGCTTGATTTGTTGGTCAACACCAAATTGAGTTTCGCTAACACCTTGAGTAAGGTTATTTGCTACTAAATAGTCTACTGCTTCTTTGTAACGATCACCCACATCTGTGAATGACGCTGCGAAAGCAGGAGTTACTGCTGATGCTACGAGTGTAGCTGTTGCTGCTGTAGCAACGAATTTACGATAAGACTTTGGTTGGTAAGCCATGTAATAAGTTCCTCCCGTTTTGTAAAGGTTTTTTAATATATATTGAAACCGATCAGCTTGTAGCCGACCGTTCCGTAAAACATAACACCGAGTACCTGGTTGAATTTCTCACTAGATGAATCATTATGTAAGACAAGGAGAATTTAACAGGATTACAACTCAAGTAATATTCTATCAAACATAGTAATTTTTTCAACCTTTTTTTGTATATTTCCATAATTTATTAGAAACGTAATGTTTGTTATCATTATGAAAAATATATGTAAAAATACTAGCAAAAAAAGGAGAAAGTAGATTATTTGTTCAATAGCTTATTCATTATATACCATATGCTAGGTAAATTTAAAGTATATTGCTAATTTATTTTGTCATGATTGTCGCATAAAGCATGATTACTAGAGCGGAAACCCTTAAAAAAATATTACACTTTGATTTCAGCTGTTATAAAAACACTTTAAAAACACGATAAATCAAGTCTATGCGTGCATTGGCTGTCTTATGTGTAATGTTTTTTCTTTTTGTTACATTTTTGTGGCAATCCATATATTGGATTAATCTTTATTGGAATATGGCTTACTTTTACAAGCGGCTTATCCCGTTTTCAAACCGTTTACTCCTTTTCCACCAATAAAAAAATCGCGTGCCGGTTAACGGGACGCGATTTTGACGTATACTTTTTTCGTTGCTTTATGCAATTGGTCTAGTGAAAAGTTCATGGACGCATGCTCGTACAATTTTTCCCCCATCGCTTTTACATCCGCCTTCATTGCTCCTCGGATGGCACTAGCGAGTGCGTCCTTGTCTCCTGTCGGGATAATCCAGCCCGTTTCGTCTGGCGTGATCAGCTCACCTACTCCTCCAACATCCGTCGAAATAAGCGGAATTCGCTCGTTCGCCGCTTCGAGCAGCGCGAGGGGAAAGCTTTCACTGTATGATGCAAGCAGTGCCACATCAGACGCCGCATATATATTCGCGACGTCTTTCCGGAAGCCTAAAAAGTGAACGTATTCTTGCAGATCTTTCGCTTTCGCGCGCAGTTCATCTTCAATCGGCCCATCCCCTATTAAAAGAACGTGGGGCTTTATTTCTAACTGGCGTAACGCGTCAAAGACAATTTCATGTCCTTTAATGGGATGAAGTCTTGCCACCATCGCGATGACAAATGCATGTTCTGGTACCGGCAGCAGAGCGGATGCAGCCGGTTCTTCTGTAAAATCAATGCCATTATAAACGGTCTGTACCTTCTCGGCTGAAACCCCGAGCGAGACTAAGTTTTGTTTAAAGCGGTCTGATACCGCAAAATAATGATCCATTTGCCGAATCGCGTACATGCTTAATTTTGTAAAAACTGTGCCCTTTATGCCGCCTTTCACAAAATCAAGTGCTGGATCGCTATGAACGGTCGTCACCCAGCGAATGCCTGTTTTTTTCTTTAAATAAATGCCAAACAGATTCGCGCGCGGGCCGTGCGAGTGCAAAATATCAAACTGCTCCGTTTGAATAAAATTTGCAAGTCTTCTTAGAACAGACAGGTCATAGCGTGATTTTTGCGCGAACAATTCAGTGCGGATACCTGCTGCACGGGCTTCTTCTGCAAGTGCACCTTCTTGAAAAACAGCAAGCGTGACTTCCGCCGGCTCAAATTGTTCAAGAAGCGTAATAACATGTTTCCGCGATCCGCCTGTTTCGCCCCCGCTAATTAAATGAAGCACCTTCATTTTTTGTCCTCCCGCGATGTAATGACCGCTGCAAGAAATTTCGGCAGCGCCATTTGACGTTTCAGTCGTTTCGGTTCTTTCATGAGTCTGTATAGCCATTCGAGCCCAGCTTTTCGGTAAAATTCCGGTGCGCGCTGTACGTTACCAGAATACACATCGAAGCTGCCGCCGACGCCTTGAAATACTTTTACTTTTGGCAGTTTCGGCATATTTTCACGGATCCATAGCTCTTGGCGCGGGCTTCCAAGGGCAACAAAAATGATATGCGCACCGGACTCGCGAATTTTTTCAAGAAGAGCATCCTGATCTTTCACATAGCCATTTTCATATCCGGCGACGCGCAATCCCGGAATCTTCGCTTCTAGATTTTCTTTCGCTTTCTTCACAGTCGCTTCTTTCGCGCCATAGAAAAAGACACCGAGATTTTCGGCCGCTGCCATCTTCAATATGCGTCCCATCATATCTACGCCTGTTACCCGTTCTTTTAGCTTGCCTTTTTTCAATTTAGCCGCAATGATCATGCCGACACCGTCTGCGATCTGATACGTTGAATGATTAATAAGGTCTTTGACGAGCGGATCGCGTCTTGCGGTCATCACTTTTTCAGGGTTAACAGCGATGACGGTTGACTGAACACCGGACTGGATCCGCTTTTTCATATCTTTAATAATTTGATCATACGTGAGCGGCGATACCGACACACCTAAATATTGTTCCTTTTTCACCGTTTATCTCACCTTTTTCATTGATCGTTTACTCCGTTTTTCGCATCTTTTCCTTTTACAAGCCGCGAAGGTCACCAATTTTATGTACGGTTAGGCCGCTTTCGCTCGTTAAACCTGTACAATTTTTTGTATCAAATACGATTGGGCTGGCCATCCGGGCAACTAATGTTTCTTTATCTAATGTTTTAAATTCATTATGATCCGCGAGCACCACGATTAGATGAGCCCCTGCAATGGCTTCTTCAAATGAAACAAGCGGGAAATTCACTTGTTCTGCCCGAACGTGCGGATCGTGGACGCGTACATGAAAGCGCGGGTTTTCAATCATTTTTTCAACGATTTCGATCGCCGGACTTTCGCGGACGTCATCAATGTTTCCTTTATACGTTAAACCAAATAGCGCAACCGTCGGCTTTTCAATATCGCCCGTCATGCGCAGCACTTGATCGACTACGTAATCTGGCATCGAGTTATTAATGTCACGTGACAATTTAATGATCCGCGCTTCTTCTGGCGCTTTTTCCACAATAAAATACGGATCGACGGCCAAGCAATGACCGCCAACGCCTGGACCCGGCTGGTGCAAATTCACACGCGGATGACGGTTCGCCAGTTCAATCACTTTATGTGCATCGACGCCGAGTGCCCCGCAAATTTTGGACAATTCATTTGCCAGCGCAATATTTACATCACGGAACGTATTTTCCATCAGCTTCGACATTTCAGCTGTTACCGCTTCGGTCACCAAAATATCGCCTGTTACGACGCGGCGGTAGACGTCTGCCGCTTTTTCAGCCGCCTCGGGCGTAAGACCGCCGACGATGCGCGCATTTTCAACAAGCTCGATCAAAATGCGGCCTGGCAACACGCGTTCCGGGCAATGGGCCAGATGAATGTCTTTTTCCGGATCAAAACCGGCTTCTTTAAAAATCGGTGCCACCACATCATCGATTGTCCGCGGCGGGATCGTTGATTCAACGATAATCACATCGCCGTTTTTCACGTGCGGCACAATTTGTTTCACGGCGCTCACAACGTAATCAACATTCGCTTTATGGTCTTCATGAACCGGTGTCGGCACGGCAATAATAAACGCATCTGCTGCTTCCGGTGCAAGTGATGCACGCAGTTTACCAGATTCCACTGCTTCTTTCACCACTTCCGGCAAACCGTTTTCTTCTATTATAATCTCACCTTTGTTTAACAGCTCAATCACTTTTGCATTAATGTCCACACCGACAACATCATAACCGGCGCGGGCAAAGACGGCTGCAGTGGGCAGTCCGATATATCCTAATCCAATAACACATATTTTCTGCATCTCTAAGGATCCTCTCTTTTCTTTCAATAGCTTTTCATAGTATAACAAATTCGATTTGAATACGCCACGTTTCGGTGATAAAATGAAGGTTAGTTTTGAAGTATAACCGAGGAGGAATACCCGTTTGAAAGTAGTGATTTCCGGTTTTTACGGACTTGGCAACACCGGGGATGAAGCGATCCTTGAGTCGATTGTCGATAATTTACGGTCAGAAGTTCCCAATATTGATATAACAGTGTTTTCGCTTTCGCCTGAACAAACAGCGCGAGAACACGATGTAAAAACGGTGTACCGTGCGTGGCGGCGTGAAAACAAAGAGAAAATAAAAGCGCTCCGGGAGGCGGATGTTTTAATTTCTGGCGGCGGCGGGTTATTGCAGGATACGTATCCGACGAAGTTTTTATTTGGCCCTCTTCCTTACTATTTAATCATTGCCATGCTCGCGAAAATATGCGGCGCACGCGTCATGTTTTTCTCGCAAGGTATCGGCCCTGTCACGTCTACGTGGGGCAAGTTTTTAATGAGACGTTTCGCGAACAAAGCAGACTTTATTACAGTGCGCGACCAATATTCAAAAGACTATCTTCATGACCTCGGCGTTACCCGCCCCAAAACGGTTGTGACGGCTGATATCGTGTTTGCTTTTCAGAAAAAAGAAGATGCCGCCTGTTTGCAAAGTTTGAATTTGACAGGCCGTGAAAAACTCCTCGCTGTGTCCGTTCGACCATGGTTTGAACATAGTGATTACGAGGACAAGCTTGCCTCTGCGCTTGATGAATTGATCGAAAGCGACGGTGTGACGCCTGTGTTCGTTCCGATGGAAGGCCATCATGACGTTGACGCGTCGAAGCGGGTGCTTCAAAAGATGAAGAACGCCTCTTCTTGTCATTTATTAGCCGGTGATTTTACGCCAAATCAATACTTGAACTTTATCGGAGGATGCGAAGTTACGGTTGGTTTACGTCTGCATTCGTTAATTTTCTCAGCGCTCACAGCTGTGCCACACGTTGGGATCAGTTATGATAAAAAGGTTGAAAGTTTATTAAAGCGGAGCGGGATGTGGGAGTATTCGTTCCGTTTAGAGGATCTTGACCGAGATCAACTGGTCGAAAATACGCGTTATGTATTGAATAACCGGGCCGAGTTGAGTACGAAAGTGGCCCAAAATGCGGCGGTTATGCGGAATGAAGCGATTGAAAATATTGAATTACTGAAAAAGTATTTCATGTAGGGAGATGTCGGAATGAAGATTTTGCTTGCAACAGTGTACCATTATCCGCATACGGGCGGGCTGTCTGTGCACGTGGCGACGCTAAAAGCTGGACTTGAGGCACGCGGACACGAGGTTGATATTTTATCGTTTACCGATATTCCAGAATTCCAGCAAAAAGCAGCAGTGCGCGGACCCGGCTTTTTAATGAATAAAGTGTCAAAAGGAAAAGGGTTTGTATACGGCTTAAAACAGCGGAAAAAAATGTTGCAAAAGCTGATGGAAGCACAAAAAGAGAAAAATTATGACATTGTAAATGCACAGGAAGTGTATGCGACATTCGCAGCCCTTGACGCGGGACTTCCCGTCGTCTCAACGGTTCATGGCTATTTAACCTATGAAGCACTTTCAGCTGGAAATATTTTAAAAGGCAGTCCGGAAGAAACATTTTTGCTTGCTCAAGAAATTGAAGCGTACCGAAAAACGCGTTCGATCATTACAGTCGACACCCGCATTAAAGAGTACGTGAAGCGTGAAGCCGGCATTGAAGGAACAGCTATTCGCAATTTCATTAATGTGGATGATTTTAAACCGGATGCAGAAAATAAATTGGCTTATCGGGAAAAACATCATGTTTCCAAGGACGCGCCTGTGTTTTTTGTGCCTCGCCGTTTAACGAAGAAAAACGGGGTCATTTACCCGATTTTATCTTTGCCTGCTGTGCTTGAAAAGTACCCGAATGCGAAGCTTATTTACGCGGGTACGGGTGAAGCGATGGATGAAATGAAAAGGTTAATTTCAGAACGCGGCATTGGTGCGAGTGTCGAATTGTTAGGCGCGATTCCCCATCACGTCATTAAAGAATACTATGCGCTGGCAGACGTTGTATTAGTGCCTAGCGTCTATTCAGAAGGCGTAGAAGAAGCGACATCGATTTCTGCCCTTGAAGCCATGGGCTCCGGTTCTCCTTTAATTGCATGTGCAGTCGGCGGGTTAAAAGAAATTGTTGATCACGGTGTCGACGGATTACTCGTAGAAGAGAAAAATGTAGAACAATTGTCTGACGCTATGATTGATTTGCTGGACAATCCGGAAAAAGGCAAAATGTTTGCAGCGGCTGCCCGTAAGAAAATTGAAGAGGATTACTCTCATTTGGCTGCGGCTGAGAAATATGAAGCCATTTATAAAGCTTCCCTTTAAAGGGAAGCTTTTTTCCTGTGATGACGGCGAGATTTTGATTCATGTTGGCGGGATTCTCCACATTCTAGCGGTTATTCCGCCGTCAACTGCTGGAATCCCGCCGTCGATCACTAAAATCCCGCCGCGGCCCATTTTTGAACCTCTGTTACTTAAAGTTTTTCCACTCTTCCGGCAGCATATAGACCCGGTCTTTTGTTGTTCCCTCATAGGATACACCCCATCTTTTCAGTAATTTTTGAACGATGGATTCAGATTTAATATTTAAAAAATTTCTTAGTTCTCTGTTTGTTACTTTTAATCCAAACAAAAGGACATATTCTTTCATCGCCGTTAAATGGGCATCCTTTGACACAGTTCCGCACGACTGGCAGCACCATTTTCGATTGGACCGGATCACATTGAACGTTTTGCAGGCTGGACAGCGAATACCATTTTGAATTTGTTCACGCTCAATATTGAATTTTTTCAGAATGTCTGGATCGTAAGGCTGATGATGTTTTTGCAGGGAGCGGGCAAGTTCGTGGACTTCCCCGGCAGTGAGAACCGGACGTTTTTCGTCTAGAAACTCATCTACTTTTGCAGGGATTTCTGGAGCGTGTATGATGAAGGTATGGTCGGGTGAATCTTCTGGAACGAGTTCTACGCGCACGTTTGGATGGCTGATTACGGCCGCTGGGAGAATTGGAACTGGTTTTTCAAGCCAGTGTTCAAGACCTCTTTTATGGCGCTGCACTTGAGTGATCGGATCGTCAAACGTTTGGCTGCCACGTATGAGCTGCTTCGTCCGGCGATTGAAAATAAGATGTCCAGTTAGATTTTTTGATTCGAGAATTAAGATAATGGATGGGCAGATGACGATGGTATCCATCTGGAAAAATGTGAAGCCGTTTGGAAATGGAAGGCGGATATCGTGGAGAATACGGAATGATTCGTTCATTTCAGCTAAGTAGTAAACGACTCGCCGCTCCCCCTTAAATCCTGCTTCACATCGGTGCAGTTCCTCTCGCACAGCTGTCCATTGCGGAGCAGTTTTTATAAGTCTGGCCTCAAGCCCTTCTACTTTTTGGTGCCACACTGATTTTTTCAATACTTCATCTCCTTTATCTCCCTGTAACAATACGACGTTTTTTGTCGATTCCCTGCTCAAATTGAAAATCTTTTTTGGTCAGGTTTTGCTGAAGGAGTTTGAGTAATAAAGGCCTGATGTTTCTCGGAGTAACAGCAGGCCTTCTGGCGGAATTATGCCCCGGGATGGCGGGATTTTACCTTGTAACGGCGGGATTTTGATTCATGTTGGCGAGATTCTCCATATTCTAGTGGTTATTCCGCCATCAACTGCTGGAATCCCGCCGTCGATCACCAGAATCCCGCCATAAACACAAATAATCCCGCCGTCTAACAGTGACGGCGGGTTTTGCTTATTCCGATTTATAAAAAGGACTATAATTGCTTTATAAGGATATTATTAACATTTGTTTATAAAAAAAGAATCAGACAGATACCGAGCGATTGGCGAAACAATCGAACCTTCATAAAGTGAAACTTCATTTCCTTTCAATATGTTGAAGTCAAAGTCTTACTGCTGGTTCAAGCAAGATAAAAATTCGCTTCTTAAGCAAGCCACCTTAGTCACGATGATGAAAAAAAGATGTCCCAAAAGTCAGTTGTCACTGGCTCTTGGGACATCTTTCTATTTTATCGACATTAGTATGCGTTTTCAAAACGTTCTAATCTTTTTCCTCCCTTCCAAGGAGGATAAAGACATACTATGTGTGTGGTTTTTTCAATCAGCGAATTAGTTTATAGACTAAACAAACTAATTAACGAAATTTTATCACCCCATTTTCTTTTTGTCAATACAAATTTTTGTTCTATTTTGATTTTCAATCCTTCACTAAACAGAATTCAAACCCTGCCATGCTGCTGGCAGGGTTTGAATTCTGTTTGTATATTATACAATAACTGTTAATAATTCGTCTTTCGCCGTTACAAAGGAATTCTTTGTCTTCACAACATCAACGTATTGACTTGTATTAGTGATCACAACCGGTGTTGTCACTTCATACCCGGCAGCTTTAATCTTTTCAATATCAAATTCAATAAGCAAGTCACCTTGCCGCACCTTATCCCCTTGTTTGACACGAGAGGTAAAAAATTGACCTTTTAAATTCACTGTGTCAATCCCGATATTAATTAAAATTTCCGCACCACCCTCTGATGTGATTCCAACCGCATGTTCTGTCGGAAATAAAGTGGTAACGATCCCATCCATTGGTGAAACGACCTCCCCTTTCTCTGGCTCAATCGCAATCCCTTTCCCCACTGTTTCTGTAGCGAAAAGTGGCTCACTGATCTTGTGTAATGGAATGATTTCCCCACTCAATGGACTTCCAATCGTTTCCCTTTTCACACTTATCAGACCTGTGTCAAACTTTGCTTTTGAAATAGCTTTTTGGTTTTTATCTTCATACCCGAATATATACGTAAGAACCATTCCTAAAACTAAGGCAACTGCGATACCGATTGTATATTGTAACATCGGTGAAAACGCAGGGATCGTCAATAAACTCGGGAAAGAAAATACGGTCATTTTCACTCCGAGGCTGCCATTAATAGCTCCGCCGACAGCTCCTGCAATCGCTACATAAAGCATCGTTCGTTTATAGCGTAAGATGATCCCATAGTTGATCAGTTCTGTTGTACCTGCCAATACACTTGGCAAAATGGCTGTTGCAGAGAGACCTTTTAAATCTTTATCTTTTGTTTTCAAGAAAATGCCGATCGCCATCCCGATTTGAGCAAATGGCGCTGCTGCTGCCATCCCGATGATAGGGTCTGCGCCAATAGCAAGATTAGCGATGGCAATAGGGATAATCGCCCAATGAAGCCCTATAATTGTAAGAAAGGTCCAAGCGCTTCCTAACACTGCTCCGGTTAAAAGACCACTTTTGGAGCTTAAAAATTCGATGCCTGCACCGATTGCCTCCCCGACGTATACACCGAAAGGACCGAAAATAAGCACCGTTAACGGAACAATAATAAGTAAGGAGATCATCGGATTTACAAACATTTGAATGTCTTTATAAACAATCTTTTTCAAGAATTTATCTAATACTGCATAAATAGCAACAGCAATGAAGATTGGAAAAACGGTCGAAGAATAACTCATTAACACGACAGGAATCCCTAAAAAGTCTACACTTTTTGCTCCGTTTGCTGCTAATTCCGTAAAGGTCGGCTCCAAAAGCGCTGCACCAATGGTTCCGCCGACATATGGATTGGCACCCAGTTTAATCGAAAGCGTAATTCCGAGAAAAATAGGCAGGAAATAAAAAACGGCATGTCCCGCAGCAGATAAAATTGCATATGTCCCGCTTTCAGTAGACATCCATCCTAACATGGTTAAAACCGTTAATAATGCTTTTAACAACCCCGACCCAGCAAGTACACCTAGTAGAGGAGCAAAACTTCCTGAAATTATACCTAAAATCTTTGACATCATTGACTCTTTTTCTTCTTTAGCCAACTGTTGATCGTTCATTTAATGCATCCTTTCTTTCGTTTCAAAAAGCCTAAAGCCATCAATAAAGTGAAACTTCCTACGGGGTCTTACTGCCCGTTCAATTTAAAATAAGCCTTCATTCAATGAGTATCCAACGTGCAATTCAATCCTATACATCTTCATTCTCGCTACGATGACACTAAATCGGGCATGAACGGCTCTCTAAATTGTTTTCAAAAAAAATAGGGCTGTCCTAGTCAATGATTCACTGACGTTTAGGACAGGACCCCTCTCTATGTCCGTTTTAAATTCTTGAATGACTTTAACTTATTTTTAATCGGATTTCCCGCCAAGGCGCTTCCAGACTTCTTCATATACATGCTTGAGTGGAATTCCTTCTTTTACAGCAATTCTCCGGCATTCATCAAACTCCGGCGCTCGCTGTACCGCCTCTCCGTTATAAAATCCTTCTTTCACGGTTACCGGTCCCCACGGCGTTTCCACTTTTATAAATGCCCGTTCAAGCCGATGTACCGTTAACGGATAATACCGCACGCCAAGCGTTGTCGTTTCAGCAAATAAAATATCTTTCATTTTTCCGACTGAACGGCTTGAACAAAGCAGCTGAAGCAGGACACCCGGACGATTCTTTTTCATAAAAATCGGTGTGTAATAAACGTCATTTGCGCCTGCTTCAAACAACAGCTCCATTACGTAACCGAGCCATTCACCTGAAATATCGTCCAGATTTATTTCCATTTTCACCATTTGATCATCGACATGCTCCTGATCCGGCGGACGCTGATTCGTCATCTTTTCATTCTTTTCCAATGACCACACGCAGCACATTCGGGTGATCTTTAAAGGTTTTCGTACCAGCGCCATAACCGATCGAATCGATTGTCATCGAGGGCATCGAACAAAACTCTTCTGCCAGAACAGATACAATCGCAGCGCCTGTCGGTGTCGTCAGCTCAAAACGAATATCGCTTTTGGCAATTGGCACCCCTTTTAACATTTCGAGTGTCGCAGGAGCAGGAACCGGATAAACGCCATGATCAATTTGGATTTTCCCTGTGCCTACAGGTACCGGCGATGATTTAATGGACGTGATGTCCATCTGATCTATTAAAATGGCTGCACCGATAATGTCGATAATCGAATCGACCGCACCCACTTCATGAAAATGAACCGTTTCAAGCGGCATACTATGAATATGCCCTTCCGCTTCACCGATCTTTTTAAAAATGGCCAGTGACATGCGTGTGACCTCTTCCTTAAAACCTGCCGCTTTAATCATCTCCACGATATCCTTGTACGAGCGGTGAGCGTGATGATGGTGGTGATCATGTGTATGATTATGACTATGCGTATGATGGTCGTGTCCGTGGTCATGACTGTGTGTGTCATGATCATGGTCATGGCTGTGTGTGTCATGATCATGGTCATGGCTGTGATCGTGACTATGTGTATGATCATGCTCGTGGCTGTGGTCATGACTATGTGTATGATCATGCTCGTGGCTGTGGTCATGACTGTGTGTATGATCATGGTCATGGCTGTGACCACTTTCGGCTGCCAACTGTACATCAAACTTTGTTGCCGTGATGCCTTTTTTCACAACTTTTTCCCACGATAATGCATACTCTTCTTCTATTTGCAGTTTCTTTAATTCCGCTTCCATTTTTACTGGATCGGCGCCTGCATCAAGAAGCGCCCCGATGACCATGTCTCCACTCATGCCAGAGAAGCAGTCAAAGTAAAGTGTCGTCATATTCATTCTCTCCTTTATGCGCCAAACGGTGAATGAGAACGGCATTATAGGCCGCTCCAAATCCATTATCTATGTTCACAACGCTCACACCTGACGCACATGAATTGAGCATCGATAAAAGAGCCGATAAACCGTTAAAGTTCGCTCCATAACCGACACTTGTCGGCACAGCAATAATAGGATTGGTCACAAGCCCGCCAAGCACGCTCGGCAGCGCGCCTTCCATACCGGCCACACAAACGGAGACATCTGCATTCTGAATTTCTTCAATATTATCAAGCAGGCGGTGCAAGCCGGCCACTCCGACATCGTAAATACGCCGAACATGAACACCTAGGGTCTCAGCGGTTACGGCTGCTTCTTCCGCTACCGACAAATCGGATGTACCTGCACATACAATTGCTATGTATCCATTTGTTTTCGGCTTTTCTTCCGTCCAGGCAAGTGTTCTAGCCATTTCATTATATTTAAACTCCGGGCATTTCTTTTGCACAAATGCTGCTTTCTCAGACGAAATGCGTGTCACAAGCACAGAGTCATTACGCCCCCGGAGTGACTGGACAATCGCTAAAATCTGTTCCGCTGACTTCCCTTCACCAAATACAATCTCCGGAAATCCCTGTCTTTTTTTCCGATGGTGGTCAATCTTCACGAATCCTAAATTTTCATATGTCGACAGCTTTTCCTTTGCTTCCGCTGCCGTTAACGTCCCATTTTGGACCTGTTCTAAAATACGATCGATTATTTTAACCACACACCTTTTTTAAAAATACTTTGTTACATCCGCAGCGAGTCGTACGTACTTTTTGTAAATGTCCTGATACACTTTATGATTCTCTGCATTCGGTACAACCGCTTCATCCATTGGCAAGTTGTTCTTAATGTCTTCAAATGAATTCTCTTCTCCGACTGCGACAAGTGCTGTCCAAGCTGCTCCCCAGGCTGCATTATGGTGGCTTTCAGATACATACATGTTTTTCCCAAATACATCAGCCATCATTTGAAGCCAGATCGACGACCGTGCAAGACCTCCGTTTACATAAATCTTCTCAGAAGGACCTGCCAAGCGTTCAAGCGCCTCGCTAATTTGATATAAATTAAATGTAATTCCTTCTAGTACCGCGCGAACGAAATGTTCTTTCTTATGCGTAATCGACATTCCGAAAAAGTTCCCGCGTGCGTGCTGATTCCATAATGGTGCCCGCTCGCCATTAATGTATGGCAGGAAGAGAATGCCATCTGCCCCCGGTCCAACCCGGCCCGCTTCTTTCGTAAATTCTTCGTACGTTCCTTGATAGTTTAACAAGTTTTTCAGCCATTCAAGCGCGATCCCGCCGTTATTGGTCGGACCGCCAATAATGGATGTTTCTCCGGTAAACATGTAGCAAAACGTTTCATGTTTTTCATTTGCACGAAATCCATTCGCCCACTGGCGAACCGCTCCGCTTGTGCCGGCAGTGATCGCCACTTCGCCTGGCAAAATGGCGCCGCTGCCAAGGTTGGCAAGCTGTCCGTCTGCCGCACCAATGACAAATGGAATATCTTCAGGTATGCCGATGTAGTCGGCAATGATTTTATTTAAGCCTGTCAATATTTCTGTTGGAGGCACCGGGCGCGACAACTGTTCTTTTTTCACGTTCAACAATTCAAGAATTTCCGTGTCCCAATCAAGTGTTTTGCCATTGAACAAACCGGTAGCAGAGGCCATTGAATAATCAACGATGCGCTTGCCAAACCATTGCAAAAGCAAATACTCTTTTACAGACATAAAATAAGCGGCTTTCTGAAACGGTTCGTAACCCGTTTCATTCATCCACAGAAGCTTGACAAGGGGAGACATCGGATGAATGGGCGTACCTGTTTTTTCATATAGTGCCATCCCATTCTCACTTATCAAACGTTCTGCTTGATCACTGCCGCGCCCGTCTGCCCAAATAATGGCACCTGATAGCGCCCGGCCGTTTTCATCGACACAAATAAGAGAATGCATCGCGCATGAAAAACCAATAGCAGCTACTTGATCCGGTGTCACACCCGCTTTTTGAATCGCCTCTTTTAAAACGAAAACGGAAGCGGATGTAAGTGCTTCCGGATCCTGCTCAACGTGGTTTGGATGCGGATAAAATGATTTCGTTAACTGTTCGGATTCAGCAGTTACTTTTCCGCTTCGATCAAAGACGACTGCCTTGACACTGGTCGTGCCCATATCCAGTCCTATAACGTATTCTTTAGACATGTTGTTCATCCTTTTCTAATGCTTTGTTCATGCTGCCGCTCGTATAGCCGACAAGATCCAATGACACATATTTATAGCCGAATTGCTGCAGTCTTTTGGCAATGGCCGCGTGATACTCAAGTACACGTGCCATATCCTTCGGCTCCACTTCAATGCGGGCCGTATCTTCGTGCGTCCGTACTCGTACTTGACGAATGGATAACGATTTTATATAAGCTTCTGCCTTTTCCACTTTGGTCAGCTTTTCTTTTGTGATCGTTTCCCCATAAGCAATGCGGGAAGACAAGCAGGCAAAGGATGGTTTATCCCACGTCGGTAAATTAAAGCTACGGGACAGCTCTCTTATTTCTTCTTTAAACAAATTCGCTTCCTGCAGCGGACCACGAATATTTTTTTCTTTCGCCGCTTTCATCCCCGGGCGAAATTCATTCATATCATCTGCGATCACGCCGTACACGATGTTATTAAACTCTTGTTTGTCTAAAATGGGGATAAGGTGATCAAACAAACTGCTTTTGCAAAAATAGCATCGGTTTTTATCATTTTCTGTATACCCCGGAATCGCTAATTCTGACGTTTCGATCACCGTATGCTGCACGCCAATCTGTTTAGCTAACGTCCTTGCTTCTTCCAGTTCAGTGGATGGGTATGTTTCGGAATCCGCCGTAACAGCGAGTACCCGCTCTGGACCCAGTGTATCAACAGCCGCTTTTAACAAAAACGTACTATCCACTCCACCTGAAAACGCGACGACAACAGAACCCATTTCACGGAGAATCGACTGCAGGTCCCCATACTTTTCATTTACCACCATGACTCATCCTTTCTGTTAAATCGTCATGCTGCCAAATCCGCCATCCACGCGGATCAGCGTACCCGTCACAAAACTTGATGCTTTCTCAGACGCAAGCCATACCGCTGCTCCCTGCAATTCATCCGGATCGCCGAAACGGTTCATCGGTGTATGACCCATAATAGAAGCAATGCGTTCTTCACTTAGAATCTTTCGGTTTTGTTCAGCCGGGAAAAAGCCTGGAATAATCGCATTCACACGAATGCCATCTTGCGCGAATTCACGCGCTAAAAATTGGGTGACACTGTTCAGTCCTGCTTTTGAAACAGAATACGTGAACACTTTTGACAGCGGTGTTGTCGAGGAAACAGATGAAATATTAATAATGCTTCCTTGTCTGCCTTGCTCGATCATTTTTTTAGCGAAAATCTGGCACGTTAAAACGATTCCTTTTAGATTAACATCCATGATTTGATCCCATTCGTCCATATCAAGATCAAAAAACGGCGTCGGGCTATTTGTACCGGGCGCATTTAATAAAATGTCCCATCCGCCCGACCATTCTTCAATTGCCGCCGCCGCTGCTCCAAGCGATTCTTTCGAGACAACATCTGCCTGAAATGCTTTCGCTATGCCTCCTGATGCTTCAATTTCTTTGACAACTTCGTTTGCTTTCTCAAGGTTGCGTCCAACAATCGCCACTTTTGCGCCGTGAGCAGCAAGTCCTTTTGCCATGGATGATCCAAGAACACTGTTTCCTCCGATGGCAACCGCTGTTTTACCCGTTAAGTCAAATAATGTAGTCATGATGTATCCTCCTGATTTCCCTTTAATAATTAAAATAAATTTCCGTTTTGATCAAATGAAAGTTCTTCCGCTTCTGTCACTGCTCCAAGCTGCGCATGTTGCTGCACGTATGGGAGCAGTGCTTCAGACACTTCAATCTCGCTTATTTCAAGAGTATTTTTAATACGAACCATTTTCACCTTTGTAAAATCAAGAATGTTGCTCGTTTTAATCGCCGCTTGAATGGTTTCTTTGTCATTTGCGAGTGTCGTTGCAATTTTGGTTGGTGCGACAACGGTTGATGTCAGCCCGTTTGCATACGTTGTTTCTAGATCCATTTTATCAACAAGGCGCTGCGTCGTAAAATCGGCGGTGCCGACCCCGTTCGCATTTCCCTCTGTCTCGTGCGTTAAGTCAAGGACGACCATTTTATTCACATCCGGTCCGCCATGCGCGTATGGTGTTGGGTAGCGGCCTGTTATATTGGGATCCATGCCGTCGCCGCTAATGTTTTTGCCAATCTGATCAATAACAAGTACATCAAGCTGCTCAAAAAACAGTTTTGGCAGCAGCTCTTTTGCTTTTGCTTGAAGCCCTGCTTCTTTTTCTTCAATTTCTTCTGCTGCAAGCACTTTAACGACCGCCACTTTATCAAAGGCATTTTCAAGTGTTGCAACACCGAATAATACCGGCAGATGCTCCATAATCATTTTCGCCATTGCTGGCACGTGCACCGCCATATGCTTAAAACCAAGCTGGTGGCACGCTTCTGCCCCTTTTTGCTTGCCCAGTCCGATACTGATCATTTTCATAATGCCGCTTTCAACCGGTCCGCGAAAAGCGGTATGCGGCTTAATGCGGTTAATCACGACAATGCCGTCCGCTTCAGATGCGTATTTGTCCACGTAAACCGGCAGGCCATTTGGCAGCTCGCCGACTTTAATCACTTCCATCGATGAACGAATTTCAGCACCGGTGCTTTCTTCGGTTACACCGAGATGTTTTAACACATCAATTTGCCCTTCCGCTGTTGCTCCGCCATGACTGCCCATGCTCGGTACGATAAACGGCTTTGCACCCATTTCTTTTAGAAAAGAAACGGTCATCGCTGTAATTTCAACAATCCGGTCTACGCCGCGGCTTCCAACTGCGATGGCAATCGACATGCCAGGCTTCACTTTTTGACGGATCACTTCGCGCTCAAATTCGCTTTGAAACACAGCTGCCAGATCATCGATTTTCTGATCATCAAATTTCTGTCTGACTTTCACCATTTTCGGTACAGGAATGTCTTTAACAAGATCTTGAATGATCCCCATTGTTAGTTTCCTCCTTTTCGCTCCAAAAAGTAACTCTTTGCATTATCATACCCGATATTTCGCACCATCCGCTCAAGGAAGGCACAATTATTTGGAGCTTTTCCTTCTTCCACCCATTCTCCAAGAATGTTGCATAAAATGCGGCGGAAATAATCATGTCTCGTATATGAGATAAAACTCCGGGAATCCGTCAGCATTCCGATGAAATGGCCGAGCACTCCAACACTTGCAAATGTTTTCATTTGCTGTTCCATTCCATCAATATGGTCATTAAACCACCAGGCAGAACCTAATTGAACTTTCCCTGGAATCCCTTCTTCAAAGAAGTTGCCCATCATGGTCGCAAGCACATCGTTATCTTTGCGATTTAAGTTAAAGAGAACGGTTCTTGGCAAAGCACTTTCTTGATCAAGTGCATCAAGAAAACGAGACAATCCTTCGGCTACATCTCCATCACCAATTGAATCAAATCCTGTATCCGGCCCAATTTTTTCTTTCATCATTGTATTATTATTGCGGATCGCACCCATATGAAGCTGCATAACCCATCCTTTTTCCGCGTACATCTTGCCAAGTTCTTTTAAAAGGAATGAACGGTAAGCAAGCAAATCTTCATCGGTTAACTCTTCTCCACTGATCCGTTTGTTGAAGACCGCTTCCGCTTCGTCTTTCGTCGTTTCTTTATATACCATTTTTGGAATGTCGTGATCCGACGCTCGCCCGCCATTTTCATAGAAGAAATCAACCCGGTTTTGAAGTCCTGCCAATAGATCCTCAAATGTTTCTACTTTCAAACCGGAAACACCCGCTAATTTGCCAAGCCATTCTACAAATGCAGGACGTTCAATAAAAAGAGCTCCGTCCGGACGGAATGTAGGCGCGATGGTTGCTTTAAATGAATCATCTTCTTTCAGCAGTTTATGGTAACGAAGGTCCGATACTGGATCATCTGTTGTACCAATGAATAACACGTTTGATTTTTGAATAAACGATCTTGGATCATATCCAGGTGACTGAAGCTTTTCATTACATTCATCCCAAATTTCTTTCGCTGTTTCCGGTGTAAGCAATTTGTCGATGCCAAAGTATTTTTTTAATTCCATATGTGTCCAGTGGAAAAGCGGATTGCCTATTAAATGTGGTACGGTATATGCCCAAGCCTGAAACTTTTCCCAGTCACTTGCATCACCCGTAATCAGTGACTCGCTCACGCCGTGCATACGCATTAATCGCCACTTATAGTGATCACCTGCAAGCCAAAGCTGCGTGATGTTTTCAAACGGTTTATTTTCCCATACCTCTTTTGGACTGAGGTGACAGTGAAAGTCGAAAATCGGTGTATCTTTTGCCGCTTTTTCATACAAGTGTACGGCTGTCTCATTATTTAAAAGAAAATGATTGTCTAAAAATTTTTTCATGTTGTGCCCTCTCCCATTTTATGATACTGTATTTTTTAAAGTTGAAAATTGTAAACCTTTTCAGAACGATATAATTAATCAAAAATAAGGCATCTATTTAATTCGTTTACTAAACAAATTAAATATATTATTAATTTATCATGTCTCTGTATTATACGTCAATAAACCTTCCTCACAGAAAAAAACCTGTATAATAAAAGAATACACTTATGAAGGAGGATTATACATGGCTGCTGGTGATGCCGCTTACATAAAAAAAATAAATCGTTCCCTTATTGTTCAAAAAATTATCGAAAGAAACATGATTTCTCGGGCTGATTTATCAAAATTAACCTCTTTAACAAGAGCGACTATTTCCGCCCAAGTAGCAGATTTGCTTGAAGATGAACTAATTGTAGAAACACATCCCGAACACTATGGCGTAGGAAGACGCCCGATTATACTGTCTGTCAACCGATCAGCCGGTTATACGCTTGGCATTGATCTCGATTATGGGCTGTTAACGTTTGCTTTATCTGACTTGCTCGGCCAGCCAGTATCGGCCTATACCGTGAAAATAGAAACGACTGAGTATGAAACCATTCTCCCTCTTTTAGTTAAACACATTCAAATTTTCCAAAAAGAATGTACAACAAGCCGCTATGGTTTAGTCGGTGTCGTAATCGGGATTCACGGTCTGGTGACAAGAGAGGAAATCATTCATTATGTTCCCCGTTTCGGGTGGCAAGATCTTCATATAAAAAGTGACCTGGAAAAAGCAACTGGACTCCCTATTTGCATTGAGAACAATGCTAATTTATGTTCTTTCGCAGAACGCGTTTATGAGCACCATGAAACGGAAAATTTATTATGCGCAACCCTTTATTCTGGAATTGGACTCGGTGTCATGATGAATGATGAATTTTTCAAAGGCCATAATGGCTTTGCAGGTGAAATTGGTCATACGATCATTATGCCGGATGGGAAACCGTGTAATTGCGGCAACTACGGCTGCTGGGAACAATACGCGTCCGAATCCTCTTTTTTCAGAGAATTATCGGAAAAGAAACAACAATCAGCCATTTCGTATGAAGACGTGAACCAATGGCTGCAAGGCGGAGATCCCGTCGTCGTCGAAATGATGGAACAATTCATTTATTTTTTGACGATCGGCTTAAACAATCTGATTAATGCATACAATCCGGAAGTCATCGTTTTAAACAGCGAACTGCTCGAGCTTAACCCTCAGTCTATTGAACAAATTGAAAGTAATTTAAAGTCCACTATCAGTCAATACCGGGAATTGTCTCTTTCAAAGCTTGGTACAAAGGCCTGCGTCTTAGGGGCCTGTGCGCTCGGTATTAAACACTTTTGGGAGGTGCCGTCTATTAATCTCTCTCTCATTAAAATGAACACAGATGCAGATAGCACCGCTGATGAAGTAAAGCAGCCTCACTAAAATGAAAAGGCCGTCTCCTATGAGAGACGGCCTTTTTCTTGTTGCTTATTTCATCCACTCCGTATGGAATGTACCTTCTTTATCAATTCGTTTATACGTATGAGCACCAAAGTAGTCACGTTGCGCTTGAATCAAGTTCGCAGGCAGCGTTTCTGTGCGGTAGCTATCGAAATAAACAATGGCGCTTGAGAATGACGGTACCGGAATACCGCGTTCCACAGCCAGTGTTACGACACGGCGAAGCGCTGATTGGTAGTTTTGCACGATATCTTGGAAATACTCATCAAGAAGCAAGTTCGCAAGGTTCGGATCGCGGTCGAACGCCTCTTTGATTTTTTGCAGGAATTGCGCACGGATGATACAGCCTCCGCGGAAAATCATAGCGATGTCGCCGTAACGAAGGTCCCATCCGTATTCTTCTGATGCTGCCTTCATTTGAGCAAATCCTTGTGCATATGAACAAATTTTGCTCATATAAAGCGCTTGACGAACTGCTTCGATCATTTCCTTCTTATCACCGTCAAACGGTGTTACTTCAGGACCTGTTAATTGCTTGCTTGCTTGTACACGTTCGTCTTTCAGCGCAGAAATGAAGCGGGCAAATACGGACTCCGTAATAATAGAAAGCGGTACGCCCAGGTCAAGCGCGTTTTGGCTTGTCCATTTGCCTGTGCCTTTTTGTCCGGCAGCATCTAAAATGAGGTCGACCAGCGGTTGACCTGTTTCATCGTCTTTTTTCTTGAAGATGTCAGCTGTAATTTCGACTAAATAGCTATCCAATTCGCCTTTATTCCAATCTGCGAATACTTCATGAAGTTCATCTGTTGAAAGATCAAGCATATGCTTCATAATGAAATAGGCTTCTGAAATCAGCTGCATATCGCCGTATTCGATACCATTATGCACCATTTTTACGTAATGGCCTGCGCCATCCGGACCGATGTATGTGCAGCATGCGTCATCGCCTACTTTTGCGGAAATAGCTTCTAAAACTGGACGGACAAGTTCAAACGCTTCACGCTGGCCGCCTGGCATAATAGAAGGACCTTTTAGTGCTCCTTCTTCTCCACCTGATACCCCTGTGCCAACGAAATGAAGGCCAAGTCCTGCAAGTTCTTTATTGCGGCGAACCGTGTCTTCAAAAAATGTGTTCCCGCCGTCGATTATAATGTCGCCTTTATCCAGATGCGGCTTTAAAGCATCGATTGTTGCATCTGTTGCGCCGCCTGCTTTCACCATAAGCAAAATTTTACGCGGCTTTTCAAGTGAGTCCACAAATTCTTCTACACTGTACGTGCCTTTGAAATTTTTTCCCTCTGCTTCTTCATGGAGAAATGCAGTCGTTTTATCGGCTGAACGGTTATAAACCGCAACAGAGTACCCTCTGCTTTCAATGTTTAATGCTAGATTTTTTCCCATTACCGCAAGACCAATTACCCCAAATTGTTGTTTCGTCATGTGAATCTCCTTCCTTTCCACTCCCTGGTATTTTTATCTAAAGCAGATGTTACGATTGAACTTCCTGCCTGTTTTTCAACTTATCCGCAAATTCTGATAAAGCTCACCTGTAAACATAGGGCAGCTTTTGTTCGTTCGTCAATTTTCTACTTCTCTACTATTTCGTCAAACCTTATCGCTTTTCCTGCAAAAAATGCGTCGATTTTTGTAAAATTTATCGTGATTTTAAATAGCTCTTTTTGCTTTTGATTAATTTTTGAAGCACTGGGCTCCTGTGCCCGCCAATTGCGGCCCATTTTTTCTCATGTCCCTCTAAATCGTTGAGCGTCAAGTATTCATAATCATTGCCGGCAAATGTACCATCACGATTAATTTGATACCAGAGATCGCCGCTTTCGCGTATCCAATCATCACCAACTGATTCAATGCCGCGGCGGATTTCACGTACAGCAAGCAAATACTTTTTATCACCACTCGCCCGATACGCATCGATCAGCATATTTGCTTCGCCAAGCGCATGATTAAGGGAAGCGTGAATATGCTGTTTTCCTTGCTGCGGCGAATAATAATCAGCCGGCAAATATCCTTTTTCCGTATGGACAACGTTATCGATGCTAATTAGATTAAGCAAATAATCGCTGTATTCAAATAGTGCGTTTTCAAGTTTTGGTACCCCGAGTTCTTTTCCAATCCGATGCATATAAAGGACAAGTAACTCATTATGGCGCGTATCTACATAGGGTGCTGTAATATGATATTTCTGCTTTAGCCATGTGCTCGTATATTCTGTTTTCCAAATGACATCCTTTTTCGATTGACGATAGAACCATGCATTCGCTGCTGATTGAACCGTTAAATTGTAAAAATAACGTTCGTTGTTTTTAAAATATTGATCGATGGCTTCTTTATCAATCAGCGTACCAGGATTACGGCCATATCCTTCTTTTGTAAATGGTTCAATCGACCAGGGCAATTTTTTAAGCGGCCCGTCTACCGTAAACCAGTTGTTCACTTCCTTATAATTTTTCTGGTGGAAGTGAATCCAGTCATTTAAGTTTTTTGTTTGTTCAAACAGCGGTGCTTCTGCGAGTAAAAACCATTGCTCACTTATTTCACCGCGTCCGGCAGTCATCGTAAACTCAACACCTGTTTTTGAATGCTGCAATGTATTTTTTTCCGCCAGCAGTTCACGCACCGTACTTTCACGGCCGCTTCCGTACAATTCATTCAACTCGCGCGACGTAAATGTGTGGCTCATGACCAGCTCGTTTGTAAATTGACGGTCGTACGTATAACGGAACAAACCGGCCGGCGGCTTCGTTTCATCGACGCCCGTTACGTCATCGTGCAAGCGTTCTGAAACCCCTTTCGTCCAATCGACAAAATAATAGTCGTCAGCAGGCGTAATTTCCACCTTCCCCTTTACCGTCCCTTCCCCGCTCATACGCAGCATAACGAACCGGTCACCATTGTTCATTTTCCGGACTTTCACGGTTAAAGCAGCCTTATTCCCAACGTTATAACGATAGTTTGTATCTTTATAAAGAGCATCAAGCCCCTCTGGATTCGTTTCTTTTTTTAATGATAATTGATCTGCTTCTAGCACAAGTGACGGGTTGCCCATTGGAATGATATGCGATTCCGCAACAGGGGCCGCTTCAGAACTTGCCTTACAGCCTGCCAGTAGGAGCACAATGAAAATAAAGAATCTTTTTTTCACGATAGACCACTCCGGTTTCTTCTTATCATACTGAGCAATTTACGGAAGCCCTCTTTATAGAAGAAAAATAATCCGGCGACATATAAAATGACACCGATTGGTACAAGAATGGCCAGCTGCCACAATGAATACAAATTATCAACGAGTGGACGAACAAAATAAAGAGGTACCGCCATAAATGCGGTCGCAATCGCTGTACGGCCCAGTAATCCAACGAGTCTTATAGGCTCTGATCGATCAAAGTCTTTGTAAACAAAAATGGTGCAGGCTGTTAAATAATAAAGCGAAACGAGTGAACTAGTAAGTGCGAGCCCTGGATAGCCGAATGGACCGATGAAAAGCCAGTTCAACAGCACATTAATAGCGATCGTAAACACGCTAATCCGGAAGACAATTTTCGTTTTTCCTTGCGCATACATCGCTTTTGCCACAATGTATTGCATTCCCTGTGTCACAATCATGGGCAAGTAAAAAACGAGCGCAATGTAGGTATGATGCGTATCTTCCGCGGTAAATTCTCCCCGCTCATAAATGAATGACAATGCAGGTTCTCCAACAACGTAAAGACCCGCTGCAATGGGGGCGAGCGTTAGCAATGAAATTTGCATCCCGCTGAAAAACGTATTTTGAAAACGTTGGCGGTCATTCACTTGCTCGGCCAGCAGCGTAAAAATAATAACGGCAATCGTTGTCGCATAAATGGTGTGCGGAATAGAAGATAATAGCTGGGCATAATTTAAATAGGAAACAGGCCCTTCTCCTATCCCGGCTGCAAACCCTTTATTAACGAACACATTAATTTGGCCGACGACGGAACTAAGCAGGGCCGGCGCTAACAGGACGAGGAAAGAGTGCTGAAACTCTTTATCAACCGACAAAACCGGCTTCCATCTGTAATCGGTTTTGTAAAGATAAAAAAATTGAAGACATATGCCAAGAATCGTACCAGCGATAAAACCGTAAGCGAGGCTCGCAATTCCCCACTGTTCTGAGAAAAGGAGAGCAAATGCGACACCGACAATCGTTTGAAGCAACTTGGCAATCTGTGAAGGAACGAAAACACGTCTTCCCTGCAAATAAGAATCTAAAATACTTGTTAATGCAATGAATGACATAAACACAAAGAAAAACTGTGTAATGGAAACAGCTGTTTCTTCTGTCAACAATGGCATATTTCTAAAAATGAGCGGCACGAACGACGGTGCTAGGAAGAAGCCGATCATTGAAATACCAATAAATAAAAGAAACGTAACATTCATAATCCCGTTCGCGCTGCGATCTGTTTGTACGGGCTCTTCTTTTCGCCTCTTTACGTACATCGGCAAAAATACGTTATTGAATCCGCCTGCAATCATGGCAATCGCCAATGTAATAAATGAAAATGCAAGCAAATAACCATCTGTATAGCTGCTAACACCAAATTGATAGGCTATAATACTTTCACGCAAAAAACCTGACAATTTGACAACAAGTGCCAGCAATCCAAGCCAGAGCGCTGTTTTTTTTAATGACATTATTTATGCACACCCCAATATCAATTGAATTCCCCTGCTTATTTTACCTTATTCCGAATGAGCATGCGAGAGCCGGACGGCATAACTGTATCGATTGATCATCCCATCAAAAAGTGAAAATTCCATTCGTGGAGAGCGTTACTGCCTGTTAATCAGAAATAAATAAAATAGTCCCGCCCTAGCCTGTTTGCTAGACGGGACTTCATTTCTATTCTTTACCTGCAATAGGCAATACATTAATATAGTCGCTGTAAATATAGCCTTCTGCATTCGCTGGAATATCTGATACTACTTTTGCCCATTCGCCTTGCTGCAAGATGGCAACTGGCATTCTACTTAAATCATATGTGTATAGAAGACTTCCATTCGCACTTGTGCGTACATTTAAGTCCGTTGTATTGGTAAAGCCTAATGTATATTGATCAGAGTCAAAGTCTCTTGAGCCAAGTGCTTTATCGATCGTTCTCATATGACCGCCGACTTTTGCTCCCCAGAATGGATCCGATGCATACTTCACATTAATCCCATTCGATTTCGTTCCGGGTGCAGCGCCATATGAACGCCAGTCACCTGGTGTAAGGTAACCGCCTCTCCAGTCTCCATCTGCACCAGTGAAATATTCATCTGCCAAGTGCATGATGCCTTCTTCCACCGTTTGAAAAGATTTTCCTTTTTCAGGATTGTTATCATACACTTGAATGCCGAACAGGTTATTATTGTTATACGCATGACCGCTCGTGCCATAATCACTCTCATGAATAGCCATTGCCAGCACCATTAAGGCATTAACGCGTTTTTCTTTTTCTACTTTTTTCAGTGAAGCACCAATCCCAAGTAGTTTACTCTTTGTCGATGCGTCTTTATAACGCGCCGCCCCTGTTGCTTCCCGTTCAGCGACCACTTTTGTAATATAAGCATCCAGTTCAGCTGCTGTGTAATTTGTTGTGGTACGCGCCGGTAAGTATTGAAAAAATTGATATTCCCGTCCGAGCGTTTGACCTGCCTCATTATAAAAACTGAAACCGTCCCAGCTGTAATATTTTTGGCCGCTTCTCATAAATGAAGGCGCAATCCCAGCGTTATAAGACGAGTACGTATTATTTTCAATTCCATAAATAGAATGAATGAGTGATCCGTTTACATTTTGATAATAGCCGCGTCCTTTCGCTCCTTCAAATGGAACGAGCATCGCGTCACCCGGTCTCATATAATAATCTTCTCCGCCAATGTATACTTGTACATATTGATCGGTAGAGGTGACATATTTCATTTCCGTCGTGGTGTACACGATCTTTGATGCATTTTTTGGATTTGCCGACACATATGTTTTCGCCGTTTTTAACGCAGGATCCGTATACAGATTCACTGTCGCTCCACTCGCCGGTTTAGCAAATACCATCCCACCATTATATTTCATATAAATAATGTCGCCGTCTTTTGTGACAAGTTCAGAGCCATTCGTACTCATCGCCTGTTTTGCCAGATCGAAAGATTCATAAGATACGGCAGAACGTGTTACATTGCCAGATGCATCAATATTAGCTGTCTGGTACAATTTTGCCGGAGGCTCCGGTAATTCACCTTCAAGAAGCCGGTAAATAAACGCTGCTGCCTGATCACGCTGAGCGTTCGCATCGGGGCGGAACGTATTATCTGGAAACCCGGAAATGATGCCTAAATTGACGCTTTTGCCAATGGCTATTTTATGCGTTGAACTTAAGCCCGCCATATCTGAAAACGTTGGGGCAGTATATTCCGCAGTCTTGTTTAAATACACGAGTGCATTGTCAATCATTAACGCCATATCTTTGCGCACAATGGTTGCTTTCGGATGGAAATTCCCATCTGAACCACCTTTAATAATGCCTGCCGCTGCCGCTGCATTTATATAGGGTGCTAATTTACTGGCTGGCGATACATCTTTGAACACAGATGGACCGGAGGGAAGTTCAAGAGCACGCGCTAAAAACGTTGCAAACTCTTCCCGCGTTACATTATTTCCTGGCCGAAATGTACCGTCTTCATATCCACTCATAATACCTGCTTCAATAATCGACCTTAGTTCTGCTTCAAGCTTAATACCGGTAACATCATCTGCCTGTACTTTCATGTTTAATGATGGCAAGAGTGGGAATAATAAAACAAGCGCCATCACAATTGAAAATGCTTTTTTCATCTTAGATTGGAACTCCCTTCAAGGTGGTGGCCTATTTTCAAGGTTATGCCTGCTATCTATATATAAAAAAAACAGCCCCGGGTAAGAGCCGGGACCGCTTTTTTATCTTTCTTATTGTGCACTCATTGCATTATAGATCGCAACTGTAAATGCTTCACGTGTTGCGTTATGGGTACCGTAGAATTTTTCACCTTCGAAAAGGCCTGTTTTATCAATTGATGCCATTGTGACGATACCTTCGTATGCCCAGTGACTTGAACTAATATCTTTATAGCCAACGCTTGCTGCTGCTGTTTGTGACATTTTCAATTCAAATGCACGCTGGATAATAGCAGCCATTTCATTACGTGTCATTTCTTCGTTAGGACGATATGTTTTATCGCTGAATCCTGTAATGATGCCCGCTTCACGCATCGCTGCGATATCATAAGCGAAACGATATGATTTTGGTACATCTTTAAAGTGGCTCATTATTTCTGGTTTAATGTTTAAAACGCGGTTGATGATCGCTGCCGCTTGTCCGCGTGTTACTTTTGCGTCTGGACGGAACGTGTAATCTTCAAACCCTGTAATAACTTCTTTATCCGTTAATGTTTTAATAGCACTGTATGTTGTTTCTGATTTTGCTACATCTGTAAACCATTCAGGTGCTTTCTCTTCTTGAACAATGCGTTTCGCACCTGCATATTTTGGACCCCAGTATGAGTTACTTAATGAAACAAGATCGATCCCATTGCTAGATGTTGCATTTAATACCATATTACCGCCTGCGTATACACCAACATGTGAAATCCCTTGGCGGTATGTATTTGCAAAGAATACAAGATCGCCTGGTTGTAAATCACTTTTTGATACGGAAGTTCCCACATTAAATTGTTGATCTGTTGTGCGCGGCAGAGAAATATCTGCTGCATGTTTATATATATACTGTGTAAATCCGGAACAATCAAATCCATTTGGCGTTGTTCCACCAAAAACGTAAGGGACACCCATAAACTTTTTACCGTAAGTCACGATTGATTCTCCGACAGACGCTGCCTCTGTTTTTACAGATGTTAGCGGGGACAGAGTGATAAGCATGATCGCGGCGATTAAAGCAGTTATTGCTTTTTTACAACTGTTCACCATAAACCTCCCAGTTTCTCTTTCGTTCTCCATATTTTCTCATTAACGTAATTGTAGCAAACTTAAACCTCAAATAGTTTTACGTTTCTATTACATTAAAATATCGTTATATTACGTTGATTTGACAGCATTCTCGCGCTTTTCCCTCTGAAATTTTCCTTTTATTGTTCTTTTATCCTATTATTCTCTTCCTTTCGCCAATACTCTTGTAATATTGACATGAATTTGAAATATAACTGAAAATTCACATTACAAAAGGCCCGATTCGTATCTCTCACGAATCGGGCCTTATTTATTATCTAGCGTATTTCTTTGTTGATCGCTCGGGCAAGGAATGCTGAGAACTCTGCACGGTTCATGTGGGCTGACGGACGGAATGTACCATCTTCATATCCACCTGCTATATTCTCCGCGACGATGCCGTTAATATACTGATAACCTGTGACCTTTGCTGTCACATCTTTCATCTTTCCGGATGCTGCTGGCGCTATATCATAGGCGCGAGCAATTAAAATCGCCATTTCAGAACGTGTTACAGGGGTGCCTGAACGGAATGTCCCATCGCTAAAGCCTGCAATAATCCCTGCATCAAGCAAACTTTGCACGTAACCAGAAGACGACACCTTTGCGGTCACATCTTTAAAGGCTGTGTCACGTACTGTGCCGTCAAGACCAAGTGACTGTCCGATCAACACAGCTGCTTCTCCGCGGGTAATACTTGCCTCTGGGCGAACAGTGCCATCGCTAAAACCTGTCATAATGGCTTCATGATATAAATACATCATGTAACGGTCATACCATTTTGTTGCGCGTAAATCACTTATTTCCGGTTCTTTAATCGTTGCTTTTAATGTAATAAACGATACTTCGTCCTCCACACCATTGACAACCGGATGGAAATAATATGTCACTGTTCCTTGCGATGCATAATCAATCCATTCGCTTCCTGTTTCATTTTTTCCGACGAGTGTTTCACCGCGGTATACATTAAAAGTGCCGAATCGGGCAGAAAGATCGCTCGTATCAAATATCACTTTTCCTTTTGTATCCGCTGTATATGGCACGGCAATGCCATGATTAATTGGATTTTTATCCACTTGCACAAGACCAAATCCAAAATAAGCATCACGGCCTGCTGCACCTAAATCAACCGCGTTTTTTTGTAAAAGTGATCGAATTTGAACGTTTGTCATTTCGGGGTACTTTTCCTTATACAGCGCTGCAAGACCTGTTACATAAGGTGCTGCCATTGACGTTCCGCTCGAGTATTGATAACCGGATGCATTCATCGACATTGGATACGTGCTGTAAATCCTTACACCCGGAGCCGTTAACTCGACTTCTTTCCCAAGTGATGACAGCGGGTCAATCTTTTTATACTGATCAATAGATGAAACCGCAATAACACTTTCGAATTTCGCCGGGTATTCAACCGATGACGCAGAGCCGCTTACAGGTGCTCCTGTATTACCTGCCGCTGCGACAATTAACATGCCTGATTTATATGCTTTTTGCATCACTTCCTGCAAGGCTAATTCATTCACCGGCGTCGTAATGCTAACATTTAAAATGTCCATTTTTTGTTTCATTGCCCATTCCACACCGGCAATCATCGTGCTCGTCGTCCCATATCCGTATTCATCCAGCACTTTAATTGCATAAAGTTTAGATGAGGATGCAACACCGATCGTTCCGAATGTATTATTATTCGCTGCGATAATCCCTGCCACGTGTGTACCGTGTCCTGAGTCATCATTGTATGAGTCCGGACAGCCATTTTTGTCGACGATTGTCATCATACATGCGCCGCCTGCAATCCGATTTTTCAAATCAGGGTGGCTGGCATCAATACCAGAGTCAAGTACGCCAATTTTCACACCGGTTCCCGTCAATGTGGCAGGTACAGGATTTTGTGTCCCGACCATTTTGTATCCATAAGGAATGGCTTGTGCCGATGATTTTATCGGCATATCATACGTAATGGAGACTACATCTGGTGACATCTCCAATGCTCTTTTTTGTACATCTGTTACTGTAATCGATGCAGCTGGGATTTCTTCAAATATGTACTCAATTGATTCTGAGTATCGCTTAAGCAATTCATTATCCACTTTCTCATCAAACATAATTACCGCCTGTCTGCCGTCAATTGTGTTTGCTTCGAACACTTCAGGGGTATCGATGAAGAAGAAAAATGCGGCGAAAAGCAGCGCAGGTAAATATTTGGAAGTACCTATGTTAATCACCTCTTTCTTCTAAATAAAAATAAAGAGAAGCTGTATGCCCCTCTTTATTGTACCGTTTACACGATGAATATTCTATTTATATATTTACCTATTTTGCAATATCATAAAGCGGTGATACTTCATACCCTTTGGCATCATAATAGTCCAAAATACCGTAGTAAATGGCTTTAGACATGATCTTCATCGAATAATCTGATTTCATTTTGGCTGCATCCCCTGCATTGGAAATAAACCCAAGTTCGGCTAGTGCTGCCGGCATGTTATTTTCACGAAGCACAGAGAAATCGCCTGGTTTTACTCCACGATCATTTAAATCCCATGCGGCCAACATTCGTGCCTGAATTTTTGCTGCGAGTAATTTGCTGTCTGCCACATATGGATTTCCTGCTGCATAATAATATGTTTCCGTCCCGCTTGCACTGGCTGATGCAGAATTCACATGGATGCTGACGAAAACATCACCGCCATTGTTTTTGGCAAAAGTAGACCGGTCTTTCAATGGAATAAATGTATCGGTAGAACGGGTCATTTTTACATTAAATGGCGTTTGTTTCAATATATTATTCACTTGAAGCCCCATTTTGAGCACCACATCTTTTTCTTTCAGGCCGTTTGCAATCGCTCCTGGATCTGTGCCTCCGTGACCTGGATCAAGAATGATCGTTTGGCTGGAAAGGCGTGAATCCGCTCCTTGTATCGGATTATCTATTGGTGGTGTTACAGTCTGCTCTTCTGTATTACGAAGATAGTATGTACTAACAAAACCGGTTGTGCTGCCAGATTTCACGTATGTCCAGCCTGCAATGTCATGTGCACCAATAATTTTTATATCTTTCGCCAGCTTCCCTTCAGAAGCATATGATGTAGATGGACCTGAACGGATATTTAAATCACCGACATTTGTCCATAATGTTTTTGTAAAACTTGAAAACTCTTTTGTTCGAAACTCTGGATTAATCGCTCGAGCAAGGAAAACCGCAAAGTCCGCACGTTTAATGACCTGATCCGCACCAAATGAACCATCTTCCATACCGCTTGCAATTCCCCGTGAGGTTAATGCATTTGCGGCACCGGATAACGTTCCGCCGAAATCATAATCAAACGCTTTTGAAAGCATTACGGCCATTTCACCGCGTGATACTTCATTATATGGTAAAAACCGTCCGCCATCGTAGCCAGATAAAATCCCTTTTTCAACTGCAGACTGTATGTAACCTGATGCAAAACTACCAGAACCAACATCTTTAAAATTCGTTACACGCTGTGTACCGTCAAGCTGAAGGGCGCGGCCAATAAATGCCGCTGCTTCCATACGGGTAACCGTTTTATCTGCACCAAAAATAGTCGCTGATGATCCATTGGCAATTCCTCCTTCCGCCAGATAGTTTACTTCTTTCGCTGCACGGTTAGGTACATCGACAAAGCCTGCTGCTCTGGCATTCTGTCCAAAACCAAATAGAGGAACCGTCAATAAAAACGCCATTATGACAAAGAAAAAGCTTTTTTTCACTATTATGCCACCTTTCTTAAAATTTACCACTTTAGTCTAGCATATAACTATTAATCTAAAAACCTCTCTTTTTTTATATTTATCGATAAAAGGGTATTTCGCTATATTTTTCCTGAAAGTGTAATGTTTTTGTCATACATGTCATCCTATCGAAATAAAGAAACATCTATTCTTTTTTATATTCGGATCTAGCAGATTTTAACGTCACCGTGCTCTGCTTTACTAGATAAAAGGAATGGCCAAATGATAAGCAGGGGAGGAATTTCGATTTTACAAAGCAAAAGACTTTACTCTTTATGTATTCCTTAATATAATCATAATACAGAACATATGTTTTACTTTGTCTTCCTAAGTTAAGGAAAGAATTCACTTGGCCGAAAGGAGGAAATGTACATGCGATGCAATTCGCCTGAAAATATCTCAAAAGAAGGTTAAGTGGAGGGTCGTTCAATTCATGTTATAATGAAGAAATCACACAGAATTGAAAGGGTGCCATCTACTTTGACGAAGGCGAAAACGCTTTTTCCTGATTCATCTTCTTTTAATCGAGCAGACCTTTTTTCCATTCCCGGAGTTATGCGTGCCTCTGATTTACGCCCTGTGCAAAAAATCGGGCACTCCCCAGAGCAATGGAAGGAAGCCATTACATCGGCCATTTATAAACGGCTTACAGTTGAAGTTATTAAAGAACGGCCGTACAGTACTGAATATGCTGCTAAAGATGTGTACCAGACTTTGTTAAAAAAAGCACCAGCTGATCGAGAATGGGCAGTTTTATTTCGTATGTTTGCGGCTTTTTATTCGTTTTCCAGCCTTGCTGAACGTTTAGATGAAGCTGAACTGGACGATGAGACAGCAGAACGTGCCGGATATGACCTCCTGTTTTACTTGGCTGATGAAACATTTGATGCGGTAAAACTGACCGGTGGTTCGATGCCATTCGCTTTCGAACCATATATTGACTTAATCCGAATGGATACCGGAAGACTGTTATCTTTTCCATACGAGCGTTTTCCCGCTGCGCGCCTTGACCTGTATCGTCTCCTCTGGGGCTCCCTGTTCACAAAAATGGACTGGCGGCGTGAAGAATTAGAACGAACTGTTCCCGCTTCGGGCAGCCAGACCATTCAGACAGCCGCTCACATGCATCAACTGTATTTGCTTGGTCAGATGGACAAATTTGTAGAAACAGCTGTCACTGGACCGGCTGAACTCTTCTTATATTTTACTCACTGGCTTCAAGATGCAAAACGGTCAGATCGTTTGATCCCTCTATTAAAAGCAGCAGCGGCTCTCGCAAATGACGGACTGTTAACCATTCAAGATGAGTACAGCCGTCGTTTGTTTGTACGCCAGCTCATTCGATTAATTGATGAAGATGAGCTGTCTGCCCGGGTTCCTTCGCTCGTTAAAGATCTCTACACTGCTTTATTGCCATTCAGCTACGCCTCACTCAGCTACTTTTTATTAGAACAAAGTGATTATGCTGAGTGGGTTGATTTGCAGCTGCTCGTTGATGCGGAGCTTCCCGATCTTGACCGGGCAGGATTGAAAACAGTCATCAAAGAAGCACCGGAAGAGACGTTGCCGCTTCTCCACCATGGCATCGCTGCACTTATTGCTGCACGGAATCGAAACGCATACCGGCAGGCTGTAAAATTCAGCAAACGACTGCGGACTATATACAAAAAATTAAAGCGGACTGATGAATTTGATCATTGGTTTGACTGGCTGGCAAATGACACAAAGCGATTGCGTGCCTTTCAAGAAGAATGTAAAAAAGGCGGACTGTTACATGATTAAACTAGATACCATTCATTTAGAGACACACTATAAAAATGAGTATTTTCACATACTGGCAACTAATAACAGCGGTGAACCGCTTTCCCCCGAGTTATGGACACGTCTGCTATTTGCCAGCCACCGCGAAAGCTTTTATGGTACGAAACTTGCGTACAGCCAGGTCAAAGGCGGGAAATCTGTTCGGTTAACGCCATTTGAGTGGGTTTCTTTGTTTAAAGCGGAACATTTTAACCGTTTTACCCGTTTTGAGTGGGATGAAGCCGGTCATTTTAGTTTAGCCTGTGCGCCTGTTTTATATGAAGCGGTGTTTGAAGCCATGCCCAAGTTTACAGCTGAAGGAATTCATTGGCCAGTTCCGGATGATGTGCACGATGAGTTTGCAGATTCATTCTGGGAAGAACCCATTTTTCATGAAAGCCGATTCGAGTTTATTAACCGCGTCTTTCCTCTTATTGCGGCGCAAGCTCATCCCAGCATAACCATGCTTGCAGACTCATTTGGTGATCAGTTGACGGCAGATGAATTAAATCGCTATTTTGATCCAGAACGGCTTCGCTCTTATCTGGCGGACAGTGATGATGTTCCCGCATATGAACCTGGTCTTCGTTTATCGGAACCACAAACAGACGATGATTTTTGGCGGCTTGAAGCGATTTTAATCCGGAATAAACCATTTGAAAAAGTATACTTATTTAATAAAAAGCTTCCAAAATCGGCTGAGCCCTTTGAATTGGAAGCACACTGTGAAGTACAGCGGTGGCTTCAACTCTTTCCCGAATTAAATGAAAATGGTTCATTAAAGAAATCACTGACTGAAGCAGAAGCTATTACATTTTTAACCCGAAGCGGTGAAAAATTAACGGCTCTCGGCATTCCAGTGCTTCTCCCACCATGGTGGGAGTCTGTTCGTTCAGCAGCTGTCTCAGTAGCCGCTGATGTCAGGGAGTCAAATAAACAATCATTCGTTGGCATGAACGCCATTTTACAGTTTGATTTTAAAGTAGCACTCGGCGGCGTGGAAATGAGCGAAGAAGAGTTTATGCAGCTTGCGAGCGGCGAACGCCGGCTTGTCAAAGCCAACGGTCGCTGGGTACACCTTGATCCTGCTGTAATCAGCAAGATCAAGGCTTTAATGGATCAAGCAAAACAGGAAGGTGTTACCGTCGTTGACGTGTTGAATCAGGAGTTTTCGGAGACAGAGGATACAGCCCGTATTCATATTCGCTTAAATCGTTCTTTACAAGCCATGATCGAAAGGCTGAAAAGTGCTACAGACATTCCGCTCCAGCCTGCACCCCCTGCCTTACATGGAGAGCTTCGTCCCTATCAGCAAATTGGCATGAGCTGGCTTTTATTTTTGCGTGAATGTGGATTTGGTGCTTGTCTTGCTGATGATATGGGACTAGGTAAAACGATTCAGTTAATCACCTATTTACTGCATGTTAAGAAAAAAGAACGCCCTGAAACGCCAGCATTAATTATTTGTCCAACATCGGTGCTCGGCAACTGGCAGCGTGAACTGGCATCTTTCGCACCCGATCTATCTGTTATGCTTTATTATGGAAAAGACCGTCCACGCAATGAGGCATTTTTAAAAGAAATTGCAAAAGCCGATGTAGTTCTGACAACGTACGGGCTCGTTCATTCTGATTTTGAAATGCTTGAAAAAGTGGAATGGGGCACAGCCGCACTTGATGAAGCACAAAACATTAAAAATGCTGGAACAAAGCAGTCGCGTGCAGTACGAAAGTTAAACAGCCGTCATTTTATCGCTCTCACTGGGACGCCTATGGAAAACCGATTGTCTGAACTATGGACGATTTTTGATTTTACGAATCGCGGTTGGCTCGGTACACTAACACAGTTTCAAAAAAATTATATGATACCGATTGAAAAGGACCATGATGATCGTCGTATAACAGCTTTGCAATCGAAAATACGGCCATTTTTATTACGCAGGACGAAAACAGACCCGGAAGCAGCACTAGGCCTTCCCGACAAAGTGGAGCAGAAAGAATATTGCCCGCTGTCAAAAGAGCAGGCAGCACTGTATGAACAGGCGGTACGTGATACGATGGAGCAAATCGGACAGCTTTCTGCATTTCAACGACGCGGTCTTATTCTCCGCCTTTTAAATGAACTAAAGCAGCTTTGCAGTCATCCTGCTCTTTATTTAAAAGAAGAGATGCCTGATAGTGTGCGTGACCGTTCAGCAAAGATGGAGAAATTAATGGAGCTGGCGGCGAATATTTACGAACATGGAGAAGCGTGTTTAATTTTCACTCAATATATTGGTATGGGCAAGATGATTCAGCGTGAAATTGCAGATACGTTTGGAATCGATGTACCCTTTTTAAATGGGGCAACACCGAAGCAAGAGCGTGATCGACTGGTGGAGCGTTTTCAAAATGGCGAGTTTCCTTTTTTTCTTTTGTCTTTAAAAGCAGGCGGTACAGGGCTTAATCTAACCGCGGCTAATCACGTCATTCATTACGATCGCTGGTGGAACCCAGCAGTGGAAAATCAGGCAACAGACCGGGCTTACCGGATTGGGCAAAGTCGATTCGTTCATGTCCATAAATTTATTACGACAGGAACAATTGAAGAGAAAATCGATGCCATGATTGAATCTAAACAAGCGGCTAGCAGTGAAATTATTCAAAGTGGTATCTTCATCGCAAATCTTGATGATCATGCACTCAGTGAGTTATTTAAACTCGATCAATGAAAATAGCTCCGTCTGAATGCCAGGGGGGACAACAGACGGAGCGGCGGCTGGCGCCATTTCGCGGATAAAGGGGGCTTACGACTTCTTCTCTAGCAACGGGTCATTACTGCTGTGACTGTACGAGTTTCTTTTTTAATTTTTCAATCCGTTATCTCAGCTCACAAATGACCTTCAATGTTTTACTAAGTTGAAAATCATCTTCCATGACACATTCGATCTGTCCGATCCTGTGAAAAGCAATCCTGTTGTGCTCTTAAATGAGTGGCACAGTCTGAATCATGCCTGATGCAGCCGTTTGTTTCACTTCTGACTGCTTTTTACTAAGAAAACGAACCGTATGAGCGAGTACTTCTGTGACATACACTGTTTTATCACTGCTGTCTTTGTAGGTTCTCGTCTGAATTGTTCCAAGTACGGCAATAAGCGAACCTTTCTCGCAATATTTTGCTGTGTTTTCAGCAATACGATTCCAGATCGTACAGTAAATAAAATCCGTATCTGTTTCCCCTTGCGCATTCCGATACGGCCGGCTGACAGCGATTGTTGTTTGTACGAGCGGCCGGCCATCACTGGTATGCTTTAATTCTGGATTTTTCGTCAGTCTGCCTACGAGTGTCACTTGGTTAATCAGATTCATTCCTCCTTTCTGCTTATTAACTACATCATAAAAACGAAGGAGTAAAAGAGCAAATCCTCCTTTGCTGATTTTTTCCCATTAAAGCATTCATTTGTTTGTCGAACTAAGTCTATTTTTGTCTAGATTTATCTTATTTTGTCGAAAAAACACCTATTATTTGTTAATAAAATGATATTTAACAATTTTATGATACATTCAATGTATAAAACGCTCTCAAGAAGGGGGATGCATTGATATGAAAACGTTCAAGGTGGCTGATTTTTTTTTAGAAAACGAAAAAAATTGGCACAAAATCCCGTTGAAAGACGGCTTAATTATTAATCGCGAAGATGAAAAACAATCATGGCTCATTGAATTATTTTTAGATGAAAGCGAAGAATTGTTTATTCGTCGTTTTCATCATGTATCAAATTTAACTGCCCGTATTGCGATTACTCATAGGGGAAATGATCCCGCCATTTTTTCCGTTTTAATGCGTGATATCCAAAAGCTTGATCATGGAATCAGTGTCCTTTTTGATGCGCAGCTCCGTCAGGGGCGGAATGATTACACCAAACAGGTACTCGACTCACTTTTAAAACAAGGACTTGAGGGAGAAGAACTACTAAATGCGTTTACAGATACAATCCGAAAACAGCCAAAAAGGCCGCAAAAATAAAAAAAGCGCTTCCCTTTTACAAGGAAGCGTCTTTTTTAATCAATGAATAATCACTGATTGCAGACCGTCATGACCGGTTTGGATGGTTTGCTGCAACAATTGAATAATATAGTGAATGTCCTGTTTCGTATAAGATTGCGCCGGCAATTCCTTGTCATATACCTGATAATACAGAAGTGTAGCCAACGCAAGCTCCCGTTCATCCGCAGGACTTAGCTGTTCGACTTTTTTTTTATCGAGTTTTTTAAAAAATCGATATAAAAACGCGCTTCTGCTTTGCAGGAATAATCATAGTTAGTGCCAAGCTCTTCTTGAAGAGCATCAATCGTTTCAATCTGATCTGCCGTTGGCTCCTCAGAAAACGTTTTTTCGACGACTTCATTGATTTTTTGAGCCAGTTCTTCATGAAAAGATGGATCGTTTTTCAACTCTTCATCGATCTGGTTATACCAGGATGCTTTATGATGAATATAGTGACGCCATTCTTTTATAAAATCTTGCGGGTCATAGCTTTCTTCATCCCACATAATTTTCGCCATATATTGTTCAAAAGCAGTATTAATCGATCTGGTAATACTAATTTTTACACCATGTGGTAAACTGTTTAACATTGACATTGCCAATAGGTACCTCCTAGAAATGGCATCATTGACTCTTGAAAAATAATAACTCTTATACCTTATCATACTTCCGTATCGGTGACAAAATTTTTATCCTTTAAAAAAGCACCGGCCGGTTTTTTATCCGGCACGATGCTTTGTGTATCCCCCATTCATGGGTAGTAAGCTCTCCGCTGAATGATGTTTCACTTTATTAGCGGTCTTTATTATCTGGATCTTCCATATCTGCTTCGTCTTCAATGATATCTTCTTCATTGCCTTTATTGGTGTCATCCATAATGGCATCATCTCCGCCTTCATTCGTGTCATCCATAATGGCATCGTCTCCGCCTTCATTCGTGTCATCCATAATGGCATCGTCTCCGCCTTCATTCGTGTCATCCATAATGGCATCATCTTTGCCTTCATCCGTATCATCCATAATAGCATCGTCATCTTGTACATCCTCTTCAACTGCTGGATCTTCGGCTGGCTCCTCATTTCCTCCGCATCCTGCAAGAAGCATCATAGCGAGTAGAGACCCACCTACTAGTTTCAAAAGTGCAGCGTTCATTCTTAAATTATCCCCTTTCACTAATTACGATTTTTTGCTCTTACTGATCATATTGTTTCCTACTTATCAGAAGATTAATCATAGATTGGATAAAAAGGATATCTTGTCTTTATAAAAATTTGAATGTATTTGCAGAACCAACGGATAAAAATCTATTTTAAAAGGGCAATAAAAAACAGTCTTCATCGATAATGGATGAAAAGACTGTTTGTGTTTCTATCCGATTTTACTGAGGGAACACCCTACTCTGCCTTGAATTATGTAAAGGACACAGCTCAATGATAAGCAGGCCGGAAATGCATGCTAGCAAAAACGATTAGCGAAGTGAGTTCTTACTGCGGATCATGCCAGGGTTACAAGGCAAAGTCAATCCAGCGCAAACATTAATTCCGCTTCGCAGACAAGCTCTCCTTCTACAGAAGCAATTGCTTTCGCTTTGCCAACTGAGCCTCGCAGACGAGTCATTTCGACTTCAAGATGCAGTTGGTCGCCAGGGAAAACTTGGCGCTTAAAACGGCAGTTATCAATGCCTGCAAAAAATGCAAGGCGGCCTTTATTTTCTTCTTTTTTCAGCATTGCAACCGCACCTACCTGCGCAAGTGCTTCAACGATTAAAACACCCGGCATAACCGGATAGTCTGGAAAATGTCCATTAAAAAATTCTTCATTTGCTGTTACATTTTTCAATCCTACAGCACGCTTTCCCTCTTCTACTTCGATAATACGATCGATAAGAAGAAACGGATAACGGTGCGGAATAATTTCTTTAATTTCACGAATATCCATTTTTACACCCACCTTTTAAAAGAGACTTTTAACAATAACGTCGACTAAATGAATCCATGTGTCAGGCATAAACACCTCGATCGGATCACCGGTGCCGATAATGCTATAACCAATTAGTGCACCTATGACAGCTGTGATGACCATGGTAAACAATGCTAACACGAATCTCCCGAGGGGGGTGAGGCGGGTTTGTTTTTTCCGCTTCCTTTGTACAGTCACTAATTTATCCTTCCCCTCTATCTGACCCCATTAATTAAGCCCAGCATTTGGTCTGCGATTGAAATCGCTTTTGATTGAAATTGATAGGATCGCTGCGTGACCATAAGATCACTCATTTCTTTTGAAAAATCAACGTTCGACTGCTCCAGCATCCCGCTCCTGATACCAGCATCTTCCCGCTCTGCTCCAGTAAGATTACGTAATATCTGTTCTTCTGCCATGACCGGATCTTCCGGAAGCACAAGCAAATTGTTAGATGCACGCTCTAAAAACTGCAGTTTATCTACTTGAATGACGCCCAATAATTCTCCTGCCTGCGCCATCATTTCTTCAGCTGTCAGAATAATTGGATTATTAAGGTCATCCAATACCGGATGACCTTCTGATGTAACGAGCATGACATTTTCGCCGCCTGACGGTGTGAGCGAGAAAGAACCGTCACGCGTATAATGAACACGGCCGTTCCCCTCTTCATTTTGAACAAGTACTTTGAAATAATGATTTGGTTGAGACAGTGTAAAATCAAGCGTTCTTCCAGTTTGCCGGAAAGCACCTTGTGTTCCCACCATCTGTGCCTGAGCCATCATTGCACCCGCACCGAGTCGAATACCATATGGTGTTTGTCGGCCAACATCTTCATTTTCACGGTACATGTTAACCGTCTGCTGATGAACGAGATCAGCGAATGTTGCATCGCTTCTTTTATAGCCGACTGTATTTATATTTGCTACGTTATTGCTTGTGACGTCCATTTTTTTTTGAAGCTGTGACAGCGTGTTGACAGCATTGATCATCGTTCTGTTCATGTTATTTGTCTCCTTACATCACTCTGCCGATTTCGTTGGCGGCTTTTTCCATGCTGCGGTCATAAGCCGTAAGCACTTTTTGGTTCGCTTCAAATGCACGGTAGGTCGTTAACATGTCGGTCATTGTACGTGCCGTATCGGTTGTTGATCCTTCTAGAAAAGATTGCTGAATGGAAAAAACGGCTCCGTCCGCACCGAAAGCTGTTGGAAGCGCTGGACCATCTATCCGGTACAACCCATCGCCTTCTTTTACAAGCACACTTGGATCTTCTGTATAGGCAACACCTATCTGGCCGATGGCTTCACCATTTTCTGTAATACGGCCTTCGCTATCTACCTCAAATTGATCTGTTGTCAACTGAATACGTTCGCCTTCTATATCTTGAACGTAAAGACCGGAAGCCGTTGTTAAATAGCCTTCCGGATCAAGTGTAAAGTTCCCGTTCCGTGTGTAGCGCATTTCGTTTTCTGCATTTTGAACGGTGAAAAAGACCGATTCCCCTTGCAATGCAAAGTCTGTAGAAAGTCCCGTTTCACGTATGTCACCTTGACGAAAATTCGGAATGGTTTCTTGTAAGTAAACGCCTGTGTTTAACGCACCTATAGGTGGTTCAAACGGAAGATTCAATTTATTTTCAACTGGAATGGACGTTTCATCAATACGCTTTAAAAGCATTTCTGGAAAAGCACGCATGCTTGTCTGATCCGCTTTGTAGCCTGGTGTATTTACGTTCGACATGTTATTTGTTAAAATTTCTGTGCGCCGCTGCTGCGCGATCATGCCGGAAGCCGCTGTGTAAAAACCCTTAAACAACTGATTCACCTCATTTTCAAGCAGTAGACACTGAATACATTATACAATACATAAAGATGTAATTAACAGAAATTAATACAAAATGAGGCAAATTAAACAGGGCCATTTTTACATATTAAATGGCCCTTTTTACTATCTGCGGTGTTTTTTGGAGGAAAGACGATCCATATTGTCAAGCATGATTCCAGTGCCTACTGCCACACAATCCATCGGGTTTTCTGCAACGAATACAGGCACCTTCAGTTCGTTCATGAGAAGTTGATCCATGCCATGCAGTAAAGCGCCCCCACCCGTCAGCATCGCACCCCGATCAATAATATCAGCCGACAGTTCAGGCGGTGTTTTTTCGAGGACGTTTTTGGACGCTTGAACAATTTGCATAACCGACTCCCGAAGTGCTCCTTTAATTTCAGCTGAGTTTACTGTTAACACACGCGGAAGTCCCGTCATAATATCACGTCCGCGAATTTCCATTTCTTCATTGCGCGTTTCTGGAAAGACTGTGCCGATATTTACTTTGATCGCTTCTGCAGTACGCTCACCAATCAACAGTTTGTATTGCTTTTTGACATAACTCATAATATCAGCATCAAATGTGTTACCAGCCACCTTAATGGATTCCGCTGTCACAACCGCGCCGAGTGATAAAACAGCTATATCCGTTGTGCCGCCACCAATATCAATAACCATGTTGCCGCTTGGCTCAAAAATTTCCATCCCTGCGCCTACCGCAGCAACTTTCGGTTCTTCTTCAAGGTAAATCGTCTTTCCACCGCTTTTTTCTGCTGCTTCACGAATCGCTTTTTGTTCGACTGCTGTAATTTGTGTTGGGCAGCAAATTAAAATACGCGGCTTGGACAACATACTTTTTACATTCAATTTGTTAATAAAGTGCTTCAGCATGGATTCAGTTACATCAAAGTCAGCAATAACCCCATCACGCAGCGGACGAATGGCTACGATATGCCCTGGTGTTCGACCAACCATTTGGTACGCTTCTTCTCCCACAGCGAGCACTCTATTAGTATTGCGATCAAGGGCCACGACAGACGGTTCGTTTAGTACAATGCCTCGTCCTTTTACGTGAATAAGCACGTTTGCTGTCCCGAGATCAATTCCAATATCTTTAGATAACATGATCTATTTCCTCCTGATTTTTCTGTATCTATTTTCTTATCATTTAGGTATTATGTTTCAAAGATTCATTTTACCATATAAACACGTAAGAATGGATGAATTCGTCGAGGAATATTCGGTAAACAGGAAAGGTTGATAACCTATATAAATCTACATATTTTCCCTTAAAATAGAAAAAAATCCTGCCTTTATGTGACAGGATAAATTCATTCAGCGGGTTCCTATATTTTTCTCGTCCGGTTCCAGACGCTGCCCAATTCGCAGCCTTGCCTGCCCTTCTGAAAAGGCAAAGAACAACCATTCCGAGCTGCTCCTGTACTGCGTTTCACCGATGATCAAGTGTCTTCCACTTTTCTTTCGTTGCTTCTCCACCGCGTAAATGCCGGATCGATTTATGGTAGTGTAAAATATGTTCGACACGGGCTGAGAGTTCTGGACTGAGGCCCGGCAGCCGCTCGGTTAAGTCTTTATGGACTGTGCTTTTTGATATACCAAATTCTTTTGCGATATCTCGTACTGTTTTGTTCGTATCAACGATGTACTCTCCGATATTAAGTGCTCTTTCTTTGATGTAATCGCGCACATGCACGCCTCCCTCACCGGAACCGGGACGGGCGAAATGAGACGTATCTTCTGTTGATGTGAGCAAGTAGGCATCGTTATTCATTATTTCGGGGCAGTCTCATTTTTAGAAGCCCCGTTCCTTTTTACTACCATATGCTCATTTCCCAGGAAACATGAACGGTTATTTCCACTGAGAGACCGCTTTTCCGTATAATGAATCAGGATTTAGTGTCTCGCCATTCTGTTTAACTTCAAAATGGACGTGAACGCCTGCAGCCTCATTCATTAAACTTCTGCCAGATTTCCCGATTTTATCACCTTGACTCACTTTGTCTCCTGATTTCACTTGAATATCTGCTATAGATTGGAATGTCGTGACAACACCTTTTCCGTGGTCAATCTCAATATAATTGCCTAAAAATGCGTCTTCCCTTACGTCAACGACTTTGCCAGATAACGGTGCAATCACGTCAAATGTTTTACCGTTATCCAGGGCGTAATCAACACCCGAGCTCTCATAATACGTATCGTTAAAGACAACGAGCGCTTTTTGTTGGTCGCCTTCTGCTGCTTTTTCATCATAATAAGATGTTTTAACCATGACATCTGCTTCCGATGGCTTGTTCATTTTTTCTACAGAACCCTCTCCACCATTTACACTGATCGTCGAATCATCAAACTCTTTTGATGCAGGTGCCGGATTCGTGACAGATACTTCATCCTTTTCACCTTTCATCACTTCATACATCATAAGACTGGAAATAAGTAAAATGGCGCAAGCGAGATAAATTGCTGGTAGTGCTCGTCTTTTCTTAAAAAAATCTTTCAATTTTGGGGGTAGTGGTTTTTTGCCGCCCTCATTCATCTTCATCACCTCATCACGCATTGTAGACGCGCTTGAGATTTTTTATACATATGTTCCACAATATTTCTTAAACTGTTAAAAAAATGCCACAAACAAAGAAAACAGTATGGAAATGAAATGATAAAATCAATGTAATGTTAATTGATGAGCGGGGTGTGGAAGTGAAAAAAATGATTCGATTATTATCAATGGCGGCACCTGTCGTTTACATGATTGCTATTTGGATTATGTCAGGTCTTCCGCACGATACGATTATGAATTTACCGAATAATACAGTAGACCTTTTTTTAAAAGAATCTCTTCATTTGGTAGAGTTTGCGATTTTATATGTATTAATTATTTATGCATTTTTAGCAAATGGAAGGTTAACACCTTTTATCAGTCTAGCTGCTGCTCTATTTTCTTCGTTTTACGGGTTAGCGGATGAGATTCATCAGGCATTTGTCCCATATCGTTCAGCTACATTTATTGATGCGATTAAAGATATCACTGGCATATTTATTGCCTTCACGATGGTTAAATATATGTATTTTGAGAAAAATTCACGCATTGGCCGCTGGATGGCCATATTCAGTGAATGGGCACGTCCGCAATAAAGACAGCGGACGTGTTTTTTTATTTTTTGGCTATATGAGTTGATTAAACGTTTTTTGTCCAAGAACAACAACGTTCTATAACGGAGCTTATTTTTTTAAGAACTGATCTACAGATTCAATAGAAGTACCCGGATAATAGTGTTTCATAATATCTGTGTATTTTTTCCCTTCTTTTGCCATACCATTTGCCCCATATTGGCTCATGCCGATACCATGTCCATATCCTTTGGTCGTTATGACAACATTTTCTCCTTGAACAAACAGTTGAAAATCAGCTGATGGCAGTTCAAGTACTTCTCTTACTTCCCGCCCAGTAAAGCTTTTTCCGCTAATTTGGATTTCCCTAACGCGCCCGCCTGCCGTGCGCGCAGTAACAGTACCTACCTCACCCGATTTCGGCAGTTCGACATCTAGTTTATCCTCCACTTCGGCTCGCGGTATAACGATGTTCTGCTCAAATTGAGGGGCCGCCTCATCCCACGGACTTTCAACACTAATCAAATAGGGAAGTGGCGATTGCCAATATTCTTCGGCATTTTCTGTTTTTCCATTGCCTGATGAAAAAAAAGCAGCTGTAATTGGTTCCCCGTTATAGACAAGTACTTCTCCTTTTGTTTCTTTCGCTGCCTCTTCTATCTTTTGTTTGTTTTCTTCAAATTGTGTTCCCCATGTTTCTTTTAGTTCTTCTTCATCTTTAAATACTTGGTCGTCAACTGTATCGGTTACCTTAAGACCGGCCAGCGTTTGTCTCAACATAAATGTTCTAGCTGCAACAGCCTGTGCTTTTAATGCTTCTTTTTCAAATGCTGCAGGCATTTCAGCCGCGACAACACCCACTACATAGTCTTCAAGATGAACGGATTCTGTTTCCTGTGAATCAGAACGGATAACCTCAACAGACGGTTCTTCTTTTTGCTCGGTTGTTTTTTCTTCTGTTAAAAAAAGACCGACAGCTGGAATTGCAATCGTAAGAATAAGTATAAAAAGAAAAAGATAGAGCACTTTTTTCAAAACAAAATCCCTCCCTGCTGTATAAAAAGGGATATGCACGACTATACTAATTATGACAATACACAAAAAAGCCGCCTGCGTGAACAGATGGCTTCTTTAAAAAAGAAAAATAAATTCAGTTTTCCACCTTGATCGGCGTATCAGCAGCTTCCGTGATACGTTCAATATTGGCGCCAAGTAAAGCAAGCTTGCCATGGAAATTCACATATCCACGATCGAGATGTTTCAGCTCGGTTACAGATGTATACCCATCTGACACCAAACCAGCAATAATAAGTGCTGCTGCCGCACGCAAGTCAGTCGCCGCAACTTCCGCTCCCTGTAAGTCTGTTGGTCCGTCAATAATAACGGAACGGCCTTCAATTTTTACATTTGCATTCATACGGCGAAATTCTTCAACGTGCATAAATCGGTTTTCAAAAACAGTTTCCGTAATAACGCCTGTTCCTTCTGCTCTCAACATAAGGGCCATCATTTGTGATTGCATGTCAGTTGGGAAGCCAGGGTGCGGCATTGTTTTAATGTCCACGCACTTCATTTTTTCCGGTCCGATGACACGAACACCGTTGTCTTCCTCAATAACTTGAATGCCCATTTCGCGCATCTTTGCAATCAATGAAGACATGTGTTCAGCTACTGCACCTTCAACTAGTACGTTTCCACCCGTAATGGCTGCAGCTGTCATAAAAGTACCTGCTTCAATACGATCGGGAATAATGACGTGATCCGTACCTTGAAGTGTTTCTACACCTTCAATACGAATCGTTTCCGTTCCAGCACCAATGACTTTCCCGCCCATTTTGTTAATAAGGATAGCAAGATCAACGATTTCTGGCTCTTTTGCGGCGTTTTCAAGGATGGTTGTACCTTCTGCAAGGGCAGCCGCTGTCATAATATTTTCAGTCGCTCCAACGCTTGGGAAATCCAAATAAATTTTCGCCCCTTTGAGACGTCCATCTGTTTCTGCTTCAATAAATCCATTTTCAACACGGACTTTTGCACCCATCGCTTCAAACCCTTTTAAATGTTGATCAATGGGACGCGAGCCGATTGCACAACCGCCTGGTAAAGCTACACGCGCTTTTCCATTACGGGCTAACAGTGCGCCCATCACAAGGACAGACGCGCGCATTTTCCGAACATATTCAAATGGCGCTTCAATTAAAAGTTGTTTCGTAGCATCAACTGTCACTGTATTGTTTTCAAATGTTACTTCGCAATTTAAGTGGCGCAACACTTCGTTAATTGTATAGACATCAGATAAAGTGGGCACGTCGCGAATGACGCATTTCCCTTCTTTAGCCAACATTGTTGCTGCAAGTACAGGCAGCACCGAGTTTTTTGCACCTTCAACTTTGACGGAACCGTTCAATTGACGGCCGCCGCGGACGATAATTTTGTCCAAACTGTTCCCCTCCGCGCTCTTTTCTATTATACATATTCAAATCAATGGACTGACGTTCCAGTCCGCTTCCAATGTCTTTATAAATCATTTCGACAAAACTTCTTCAAGTTTACCATCCTATTTACACCATTCACAAGTGAATTTAAGCACAAATTGTAGATAATTTGTGAAGCCGTTTAAGAAAACTACCCTCTTTTTATTTCCCTTTATAAATAGAAAGCAAACCAAAATGAAGGATGTTTCACAAACTCTCTCAATTAAACTTATATAATTTCCCCTAAAAAGGCAAGTATATTAAATAGATTGATTTTTTATGGCAATAAAAGCGGCAGCTGGCGGGACCATATATAATAGTCAAGAAAGAAACTGCTGACGATCGAACCAATTGCAATCGCAAGCAATAAATAGAGAAGGCGCGCCCTTGCTATCTGGTTTTTACGAAGTAACTTTTCAAAGCGGATTGCCTGCAGTGCCCAGAAAGACAGACCTATGAAAAATAGGCTCAGGATCATGCTCATAAGCGATTCCTGCCCAAACGATTCAAGCATTATACCTTCTCCCTTTTATATAAGTTATTCAGCGATAAAAAAACTGTCCAATCGTCAGAACGATGGACAGCTTCTTTTTTTATATTTTGCCTTCGCCTACATTAAGACGATTAGTAGCTCGTCTCAATGCAAGTTCGGCGCGTTTAAAATCGACTTGATCCTGTTTGCCTTGCAAAAGTCGTTCTGCACGCATTTTTGCCTCTTTTGCACGAGCAATATCAATGTTTTCCGCTTTTTCAGCAGCTTGCGCTAATATCGTTACCTGATCAGGACGAACTTCGAGAAAGCCACCGCTGATAGCGACCAATTCGGATTTATTGTCGCCTAAAACAAGACGGACAGCACCGATTTGTAAGGGAGCGACCATGGGCACGTGGCCGGCCATGATGCCGAGCTCGCCGCTTTGTGCTTTTGCACTAACGAGTTCCACGTTCGTATCCACTACCGGGCCGTCAGGAGTGACGATATTGACGTTAAATGTCTTCATAGCTAAACCTCCTGATCCCTATATTAAGCTTTTGCACCCAGCTCTTGTGCTTTTGCAACAACTTCTTCAATGCTACCGACAAGACGGAATGCATCTTCAGGAAGATTATCATGTTTGCCGTCGAGAATTTCTTTAAATCCACGTACTGTCTCTTGAACAGGGACGTAAGATCCTTTTTGACCTGTGAACTGTTCAGCAACGTGGAAGTTTTGAGATAGGAAGAACTGAATGCGGCGTGCGCGTGATACAGTCAGTTTGTCATCCTCACCCAATTCATCCATACCTAAGATCGCAATAATATCTTGCAATTCTTTGTAACGCTGCAATGTTTGCTGAACCGCACGCGCAACACTGTAATGCTCTTCACCTACGATTTCAGGAGAAAGGGCACGTGATGTAGAAGCGAGCGGATCAACTGCCGGGTAAATACCCATTTCAGAAAGTTTACGCTCAAGGTTTGTTGTCGCATCCAAATGGGCGAATGTTGTCGCTGGTGCTGGATCCGTGTAATCATCTGCCGGTACATAAATAGCTTGGATAGATGTTACAGAACCAACATTCGTAGATGTGATACGTTCTTGAAGCTGACCCATTTCTGTTGCAAGTGTCGGCTGATAACCTACCGCTGATGGCAGACGGCCAAGAAGGGCAGATACTTCAGAACCTGCTTGCGTGAAACGGAAGATATTATCGATAAAGAACAATACGTCTTGTCCTTGATCATCACGGAAATATTCAGCCATTGTAAGACCCGTCAAGGCAACACGCATACGCGCACCTGGCGGCTCATTCATTTGACCGAATACCATCGCTGTTTTCGCAATAACACCAGAATCGCTCATCTCGTAGAAAAGGTCATTCCCTTCACGAGTACGTTCACCAACACCTGCGAATACGGAAATACCACCGTGTTCTTGTGCGATGTTGTTGATCAATTCTTGAATTAATACCGTTTTACCTACACCGGCACCACCGAAGAGACCGATTTTACCACCTTTAATATAAGGAGCAAGAAGGTCAACAACTTTAATACCTGTTTCCAAAATTTCCGTTTCTGTTGAAAGCTGGTCAAACGTAGGTGCCAAACGGTGAATAGCATCACGACGTGCATCCGCCTCAATTGGTTCTGCTAAGTCAATTGTTTCACCTAATACATTAAATACACGGCCGAGTGTAATGTCACCAACCGGTACGGAAATCGCGCTTCCTGTATCAATTACTTCTTGATTACGTTGAAGGCCATCTGTTGATGCCATCGCGATTGCACGAATGGAATCATCGCCAAGGTGCGTTGCTACTTCTAACGTCAGTTCAGAAGCTTTATCACCCGCTTCAGAGCTGATTTGCACTTTCAAGGCGTTATAAATAGCAGGTAGTTGACCGTTTTCAAACTTAACGTCAACGACCGGACCCATAACTTGAAGAACGCGTCCTCTGTTCATCTTTTTCCCTCCTGTTTTGCTAAATATATAGTGGGCGGGATAAAGTCTCCCGGCCCTTTTCTTCTATTCAAGTGCTGCTGCTCCACCAACAATCTCCGTAATTTCTTGCGTGATTGCTGCCTGGCGCGCACGATTGTATTGAAGTGTCAACGAGCTGATGAGCTCTTTTGCGTTGTCGGTTGCATTTTGCATAGCCGTCATACGCGCAGCGTGCTCACTCGCTTTTCCGTCAAGAAGGGCTCCATAAATCAAGCTTTCTGCATATTGCGGAAGCAAAACTTCAAGAATTTCTTCTGGAGACGGTTCAAATTCATACGATGAAAGGCGGCCGCCTGAGGATTCAATCTCAGTCAAAGGCAATACCTTTTTCTCCGTAACGTCCTGTTGAATCGCATTAACAAAATGATTATAGTACATATAAAGCTCATCATATGCACCTTCTGAAAAAAGATCGACCGTTTTACGCACGATCTTTTTCACATCAGCAAAGTTTGGCTGATCCGGAAGACCGGTAATGTCTTCTTTCACTTCCATGCCACGAATACGGAAGAAATCCCGTCCCATTCGGCCGATTGCGATAATGACATACTCATCTTTTGACGTATGGCGCTCTTGAATTTTTTTATGCACTTTGCGTAAAATGCTGCTGTTATAAGCTCCCGCCAAACCGCGGTCCGATGTGATCACAAGGTACCCGGTTTTTTTAACAGGGCGGGTTTGGAGCATCGGATGTGTTACGTCTTTACTGCCGATTGCGATTGACGCCACAACTTCCTGAATTTTGTCCATATACGGAACGAATCCCTTTGCATTCGCTTCTGCACGGCTTAATTTAGAAGCAGATACCATCTGCATAGCTCTCGTAATCTGACTCGTCTTTTTTGTAGACGTAATACGGGTTTTTATATCGCGTAACGATGCCACTTTCTCTCACCACCCTTTTTGTGTTAGATGACGCAGACAGGGCGGACGTCCGATTGACGGTACCGCCCTGATCTTGCGATTATTCGGATTTCACAAACGATTTCTTAAACTCGCTGATTGCTGACTTTAATTCGTCATCAGACGGAAGTTCTTTCGTTGTGCGAATATGATCGTACACATTTGTGTGGTTCTTATCGAGCCAGTTTAACAGTTCGTCTTCGAAACGAGTAATATCTGAAACAGCAATATCATCAAGGTAACCGCGTGTCAATGCATATAGAATGACAACTTGGCGCTCAACTTTAAGCGGTTTATTCAAATCTTGTTTCAGTACTTCAACTGTACGTGCACCACGGTTTAGTTTTCCTTGTGTGATCGGATCAAGATCCGAACCAAACTGCGCGAATGCTTCTAGCTCACGATATGCAGCAAGGTCTAGACGAAGCGTACCTGCTACCTTTTTCATCGCTTTAATTTGTGCTGAACCACCAACACGTGATACTGAAAGACCCGCGTTGATCGCCGGACGGACGCCGGAGAAGAATAAGTCAGATTGAAGGAATATCTGCCCATCTGTGATGGAAATAACGTTCGTTGGAATGTAGGCAGAGATATCGCCTGCTTGTGTTTCAACGAATGGAAGTGCTGTAATTGAACCTGCACCAAGTGTATCGTTCAACTTCGCTGCACGCTCGAGCAAACGAGAATGCAAGTAGAATACATCACCAGGGTAAGCTTCACGACCTGGAGGACGACGAAGAAGAAGAGAAAGTTCACGGTAAGCCGCCGCCTGTTTAGATAAATCATCATAAACGATGAGAACGTGCTTGCCGTTAAACATGAATTCTTCTGCCATTGAAACACCTGTGTAAGGTGCAAGGAACAACATTGGAGCCGGTGAAGACGCTGATGCTGTGACAACGATTGTGTAGTCAAGCGCACCGTGTTTACGAAGTGTTTCTACTGCGTTACGAACGGTTGATTCTTTTTGACCAATCGCTACATAAATACAGACCATATCCTGGTCACGCTGGTTCAAGATTGTATCGATTGCGACAGTCGTTTTACCCGTTTGACGGTCACCGATGATTAATTCACGTTGTCCGCGGCCAATTGGCACAAGAGCATCAATCGCTTTAATACCTGTTTGCAATGGTTCATGAACCGATTTCCGAGCCATTACGCCTGTTGCCGGACTTTCAATTGGACGTGTTTTTGTTGTATTAATTGGACCAAGACCATCGACTGGCTGACCAAGAGAGTTTACAACGCGGCCGATTAGCGCTTCGCCGACCGGTACTTCCATAATGCGGCCTGTACGGCGCACTTCATCGCCTTCTTTGATGCCTGTGTAAGGACCAAGAATAATAATACCTACGTTGTTTTCTTCCAGGTTTTGAGCCATTCCCATGACGCCGTTTGAGAACTCAAGAAGTTCTCCTGCCATAGCGTTATCGAGGCCATGAGCACGTGCGATACCGTCCCCAACCTGGATGACAGTACCGACGTCGCTAACTGTAATGTCGGACTGGAAGTTTTCAATTTGCTTTTTTATCAGCGCACTGATTTCTTCAGCTTTGATGCCCATGCATGTCACCCCTCATTTTCTTCAAGAAGCCATTCCGCTTCTTTCAAATTTATTAATTCGTTGTTAGTTGTTTTTCAAGACGGTTCAGTTTGCCGCGCAAGCTGCCGTCAAAAATGCGATTTCCGATGCGAACTTTTAAGCCGCCCAGCAAATTCGGATCCACAATGTTTTCAATGTTAAGTGTCTGCTTGCCGACTTTGCGGGAAAAGGCAGATGTTACAGCTGTTTCTTCTATTGGTGTAAGCGGACGGACGGAATAAACAAATGCATCCGCTGTCCCACGCTCTTCATTTGCCAATTCAATGTATTCATCACATACAGATGAAACTTCATCATTGCGGTGGCGTTGAACGAGCAGCTTCAATGTATTAACAACAGGTGCAGAAGCTTGCGCAAAAGCGGATTGAATCAGTGCCTGTTTGTTCGCAATAGACAGTTTCGGTGATTTAAGAACCGTTTGAAGTTCTTTGTTTTCACTAAATACTTGTTTCACAACACGCAGTTCTTTTTCTATTTCCGCTACCTGATGCTGTTCTTTTGCCAGTTCAAAAAGCGCGATCGCGTAGCGTTTTTCCGCTCCGGATTTACTCATCGCTCTTCGCCTGCCTCTTTAATGTACTCATTAATTAACTTCTCCTGGTCAGCTGCAGAAAGTTCTTTTTCAATCACTTTCGATGCGATCATTACAGATAATGAAGCAACTTGCTCGCGCAGTGAGTTCATTGCGTTGTCACGTTCTTGTGCAATTTCAAGTTTTGCAGATTCTTTCAAACGTTCAGATTCAGCGCGGGCAGCCGCGATAATCTCTGTTTTTTGTTCTTCGCCCATTTTCTTGGCATTTTCAATTGTATTTTGCGCTTCAAGGCGAGTTGCTTTTAACTCGGCACGCGTTTCTTCCAATAGTTGATTCGCTTCGACACGGCTTTTTTCAGCCGCTTCGATTTCAGATGCAATATGCTCTTCACGCTGCTGCATGATGCCCATAAGCGGACCCCACGCAAACTTTTTCAGCAATGCGAGCAAAATAATAAACATAGCAAGCTGGAACAGGATATCACCGCCATTAAAACCGGCGCCGGCTCCAAGTACGTATGCGTTTGTCGTCACGATCATTTCACTCCCTTCAAGAGATTCATGTTCTTTCCATTAGGGAAAAAACGTCTGCTGTAAGTAAACGGTTGTTGCAAATGTACACATAAAGGAATGGCGAAGGCTCCCATAAGAATGTGATCTTCGCCATAAGGCTCACAGGATGTGAGTCACAAAGGCGTTGCAACAGGACGTTGCGTTCCTAGCCTTTGTTCCTTTTTCCTGAAGCGTTTATTGTCTAGCTGCGACGGCCGGGACTCTCGGGGCCATAAGTGTCAACTGGCTATGTGGCAAAGAGCGCCACTCATCCGGGTGTCCCTTATGCCTGTCGAGTCTGATCAGGCCGTCTCCGCATTTCGTATTATTGTCCTTGTACCATGAACGCGATAACTACTGCGATAATCGGAATCGCCTCTACTAATGCTACCCCGATGAACATTGTTGTTTGAAGCATTTTAGCCGCTTCTGGCTGACGAGCCATACCTTCGACTGTTTTCGATACGATCAAACCGTTACCTACACCGGCACCAACGGCCGCTAAACCAATTGCAATTGCTGCTGCTAAAAGACCCATGTTAATTTTTCCTCCTTATTTTTAAAAACGTGATTTACTAAAAGAATGTTTTTCCAGTGACTGAACAGGGTAATTATATCAATGGTCGCTGCTCACTTTGTGGGCAATATAAACCATCGTTAACATTGTGAAAATGAATGCCTGAATGGCACCAATAAATACAGAGAATCCCATCCATACAAGCGTTGGAACGATTGCTGCTAGATGTCCTCCAACTCCTGTTGCCAATGTACCGGCAAGGAGTGTGAGCAAGATTTCTCCTGCGAAGATATTACCGTATAACCGCAGACCGAGCGTCAGCGTATTCGCGAACTCTTCAATCAGCTTAAGCGGGAGCATAAACCACATTGGACGGAAAAAGTCTTTTCCATATTCGGAGAAACCTTTCATGCGGATCGCATAAAAATGCGACAGTCCCACAACCATAACAGCAAGCGTCATCGTAATAACCGGATCGGCTGTCGGTGATTTCCACCATAGTACATCATCGTAAACAACTGCGAACGGAAGTCCAAGCATGTTGGATACGAATATATACATAATTAATGTAATTCCAAGAATGTGAAACCGACCGCCCGTTTTCCAGTCCATGTTGCTTTTAACTATCCCTTTAACAAAGTCCATTATCCATTCAAAAATGTTTTGAATGCCTGTCGGTTTCATCGCTAAATTACGTGTTGCAGCAAGCGCAATTAAAAACACGATTAAACTGGCAACGGTAATCATTAAGATGTTAGACAGATTGAACGTCAATGTAATCCCGAAAAGGTCAACATGACGTAACGGAGACTCATGACCCAAATTATTTCACCTCTCTTTCCCGTTCGTGCGTTTTATAAAATGCTGGATTCCAAAATCTATCATAATGACCGCATATGCAGTCATTAATCCAAAAACGGTGCTGATCAAATTGAATTGATCGGGGTATTGGAGAGCAATCATCGCCGCGAGAGCCGCTGAGCCCATTCGCAAAATCGTTCCGAGAGACGGTATTTTCCTGCCTTCATCAACCGCTTTGCCAAGACGGATAATCCGGTTGGATATGATCCAGTGATTATAAAGACTCAATGCAGTTCCAAGAATAAGACCTGCATAAATGGTCGGCGTCGATGTAAAACCCCAACCCAGAACAAAGATGGCCAGCAGATAAAGTAAATATTTTCGCTGTCGTTTAATGGCTTGTTGGAGTTCGGGCATAAAGTACTAGTCTCCTGAATTGAAATGTTGAATTGTACGCAGCATAGCGTAAATCCCTGCCGAGAGTCCTCCCAACAGTCCGATGATTAAAAAAAGAGGTAGGGTATTTAACCTTTTGTCAAGTGCATGTCCCGCAAAAATACCGGTAATCATAGAGCCTGCAAGCTGGGCCAAAATAGTGCTGTAAAGCGCCATTGCTTTAAAAGGTCGATTTTCTTGATTCCGGTTCATTACACACCTCTTTAGTACGCTTACACACAAAAAAAATAGTAGTGAAAAAACGTTTACACTATGTAAAAAGTCCATTCTCCGTACCCTTTGTTAGCATACAATAGCGCTTTTTCAATGTCAACGTGTTCAGAAGAAAACCTCAGCAGACAACAGGGAATATTCACAAAATGCTCAAACTTTCTAGTTCTTTCGTTCAATAGTCAAACAGGCCGCCCTTTTTTATTGACGGACGGCCTTGTTTTTATTCATTTCACTTCAAAACGTTCTGGTGCACTTGGTGCTGCTTTAAAATAGAAACGGATCGCATCACAAATTCGACGCGAGGCTTCACCGTCGCCATATGGATTAGACGCTTTCGACATTTTTTCATAAGCTGCCGCATCTGTTAACAATTCTGATGCAAGCGAGTAAATCGTCTCTTCATCTGTACCCGCCAATTTCAATGTACCTGCATCAATGCCTTCGGGACGCTCTGTCGTATCACGTAAAACAAGAACGGGAACCCCAAGGGACGGTGCTTCTTCCTGCACACCGCCTGAATCTGTCAATATAATATAGGCCCGCTCAGCAAAGTTATGGAAATCAATTACATCAAGCGGTTCAATTAAATGAATACGCGGATCATTTCCTAGAATCGAATTAGCCGTTTCTCGCACGGCCGGGTTTAAATGAACGGGATAAACAACTTGAATATTATCGTGATCGTTCACAAGACGTTTAATCGCGCGGAACATGTTTTTCATCGGTTCGCCAAGATTTTCACGACGATGAGCAGTCATTAAGACAAGACGATCCGTCCCAAGTTTTTCAAGTACTTCGTGTGTATATGTTTCTTTAACTGTTGTTTTCAGCGCATCGATCGCCGTATTACCGGTCACGAAAATCGCTTTCTGTTCTTTATTTTCATTCAGTAGGTTTTGTTCCGACTGTGCTGTCGGTGAAAAATGAAGATCAGCCATCACACCTGTGAGCTGACGGTTCATTTCTTCCGGGAACGGTGAGTATTTATTCCACGTACGAAGCCCTGCTTCGACGTGACCAACGGCAATCTGATTATAAAATGCCGCAAGACCCGCAACAAATGTTGTCGTTGTATCACCGTGCACAAGGACGATATCCGGTTTAACTTCTTTCATCACCTTGTCTAAACCTTCAAGTCCCCGTGTTGTTACATCAATGAGTGTTTGACGGTCTTTCATAATGTTCAAGTCGTAATCCGGTGTAATTTTAAAAATGTCGAGCACTTGGTCAAGCATTTGGCGGTGCTGTGCTGTAACTGTTACGATCGCTTCAAATTCATCTGAACGGCTTTTCAGTTCTAGAACGAGCGGTGCCATTTTAATCGCTTCCGGCCGCGTGCCGAAAATCGTCATAACTTTAATCGGGCGATCCATTCTTTTTCCACCTGCTTCTTTTTATTTTGTTCCGAATAAACGGTCTCCTGCATCGCCAAGACCTGGTACGATGTAGCCATGTTCATTTAATTTTTCATCAAGTGCCGCAATGTAAATGTCGACATCTGGATGTGCTTCTTTCATTGCTTCGACCCCTTCTGGTGCAGCAATTAAACACATAAATCGAATGCTCGTTGCGCCGCGTTTTTTCAGCGAGTTAATCGCTTCAACCGCTGATCCGCCTGTCGCAAGCATTGGATCCACAACAATGAAATCACGCTCTTTTACATCTGTTGGAAACTTGACGTAATATTCAACCGGCTGCAATGTTTCGGGGTCGCGGTATAAACCGATATGCCCGACTTTTGCTGCCGGGATCAATTTCAATACGCCGTCCACCATGCCGATACCTGCACGCAAAATGGGAACGATCCCTAACTTTTTACCAGCAAGCACTTTTGCCTTTGCTTCGCACACCGGTGTTTGAACCATGACTTCTTCAAGCGGAAGATCGCGCGTAATTTCAAAGGCCATCAAAGTTGCCACTTCGTCTGTCAATTCACGGAATTCTTTCGTACCTGTTTCTTTGTTGCGAATCATCGTCAATTTGTGCTGAATTAGCGGATGATCAAATACATATACTTTTCCCATAAGTTCACTCCTTATTTTACGCTCATTCAAGGCCATCCCTATTTTACTTGAAAAGAGTTTAGCGGGCAACAAAACGAAAGGACCTTTAAGAATCTGGACTTTTTGCAAACAGATGCCTCACTATGGCTGCACATAAATAAACCGCCGGCAATTTGCTGGCGGTTTATTCTCATTTATTATACTTGTTGATAAAGTGCGTATTTCGAAGTCAGCTCTGCTACGCGTTTAGCTGACTCTTTCAATACTGCTTCATCTTCATGGTTTTTCAATGTTTTAGCAATGATGGAAGCCACTTCGTCCATTGCCTCAAGGTCAAAACCACGTGACGTTACTGCTGCTGTACCGATACGGATACCGCTTGTAACAAATGGACTTTCTGGATCGTAAGGAATCGTGTTTTTATTTACTGTAATACCAACTTCATCCAGAATCGCTTCAGCCACTTTACCTGTCAGGCTAAGTGAACGAAGATCAATTAATAATAAATGGTTGTCTGTGCCGCCTGAAACGATATCAATTCCTTCTTTGGATAAGCCCGACGCTAAACGGCTCGCATTGTCGATCACGTTTTGTGCATATGTTTTGAAACTGTCTTCAAGTACTTCACCAAATGCAACAGCTTTTGCTGCGATAACATGCATAAGCGGTCCACCTTGAATACCTGGGAAAATTGATTTGTCGAGCTTTTTGCCGAACTCTTCACTCGATAAAATCATCCCGCCACGCGGTCCACGCAATGTTTTATGCGTTGTCGTTGTAACGAAATGAGCGTAAGGCACTGGACTTTGGTGAAGCCCTGCTGCAACGAGTCCAGCGATATGCGCCATATCCACCATTAAATAGGCTCCCACTTCATCAGCAATTTCACGGAATTTAGCGAAATCAATCGCACGCGGGTATGCACTCGCACCGGCTACGATCAATTTTGGTTTATGCTCAAGCGCTTTTTGACGAACATCTTCATAATCAATTACTTGCTTGTCTTTCGTTACACCGTATTCAACGAAATTGTACTGCACACCACTGAAGTTAACAGGGCTGCCGTGAGTCAAGTGACCGCCGTGAGATAAATTCATACCAAGAACCGTGTCGCCTGTTTCTAAAATTGTGAAATAAACCGCCATGTTCGCTTGTGCACCTGAGTGCGGCTGAACATTTACATATTCTGCACCAAAAATTTCTTTTGCACGGTCACGCGCTAAATCTTCCACAACGTCAACATGCTCACAGCCGCCGTAGTATCGTTTCCCAGGATAGCCTTCTGCATATTTGTTTGTTAATACCGATCCTTGCGCTTCCATCACGGCTTCAGATACGAAGTTTTCAGAAGCAATTAATTCAATTTTCGTTTGCTGGCGTTTCAGTTCATCCTCAATTGCTGCATATACAGCCGGATCTTGCGTTTGAATTTTACTCATCATCGTTCCCCTTCCCAATCTATTAATTCAAAATAGTATTTACGGATATCTGTTAAAAAATTCTCTTTCATTCTAACATGTTTTTCGAATCTTTCAACCGAATTTTATGCTTTTTTACGGTTTTAAGCTGAAAAAATAGCTGTCTTTATTAAAAAAGACAGTAAATTCTTAACATTCATCAGTAATTGATTCGCTTATATTCGTTTTTTCATAAATAGCCCGTGATCCGCCAATCAGCTTTGGCCGCGTTTTCGCCATCGTTACATGAGCCGCACCGATACTGTTTGTTGACGTACGCACCGGCACTGCCACATGTTTCAAATGCATACCGATGAACGTATCGCCAATATCAATCCCGCCATCTGCTTTCACAAACTCAACGAGCACATAGTCTTTTTGATTAAACGCATAGGCTGCCATCGCTCCGCCGGCTGTCCGAACTGGAATCGCAGCGACTTCCTCATAACCATACTTTTCTGCCACTTTACGCTCGATGACAACCGCTCTGTTCAAATGCTCGCAGCATTGAAACGAGAGAGAAACGCCTGTCTGATCTGCAAATGATTCAAATACGTCATATAAAGCAGCAGCCGTTTCATCTGTGCCGGCTGTGCCAATTCGGCCGCCTGCTACTTCCGATGTTGAACAGCCTATCAGGAACAATTGACCCGCTTGAAACTGTGCCTGTTGTTGCAATTCATTCAAAAGGACTTGAAGCTCCTTTTTCCACTGAATAGCTGCTTTCATTTGTTATGGCCCCTTTCATGCTCTCTTATTCATCCCGCGTTAATAGGCAGTAAGATCGTGATTAAATGAAGGTTCTCTTTATATTTTCTCATATTTCTTTTAATGGTTACAATTTAAAGCGTTTAATAACAGACTTCAGTTCCATTGCCTGTTCCTGCAGCTGCTGGCTTACAGTACCAACTTCGCTAATAACATCTGACTGATCTGCTGCAGCGTTTGTTACTTCATTGGCCCCTGCTGATGTTTCTTCTGCAATCGCCGCTACTTCTTGTGACTGTTTAGATGTTTGTTCGATTTTTACCATTTGCTGATCGACAAGGCCGGCAATTTCTTCAACGGCCCCCGCCATATTGGTGATTTTGCTGCTTATTTGCACCACTGCTTCCTGTGCAGATGCCCCTTTCTTTACTCCTTCGCCGGCGGCCGCCGCCTGCGCAGTAATTTTTTGTACGACGTGATCGACCTCTTCCTGAATTTTCTTGACTAGCTCAGAGATGCTTTGGACGGCTGTCGCGCTTTCATCCGCAAGCTTTCGCACTTCTTCTGCAACAACTGCGAATCCTTTCCCATGTTCTCCGGCACGCGCTGCTTCAATAGAGGCATTTAATGCAAGTAAATTCGTTTGTGCAGCAATATCACCAACAAGATTAATGACTTTACCGACTTTATGTGCATTTTCTTCTAATGAACGTACAGCTTCAAGTGATTCTGTATTATCTGCGGCCAATGAATCCATGCCATCAATGAGCGACTGAAAGGTTCGGCTGCTAACATCGAGATCCTGTACCATTCCTTCCGCCTGGTGAGCGGACTCATTTGCTTTTTGTTGTACATGGGCGGCAATATCTGCAACTTCTTCCATCGCTTCAGCTGTCGCCTGGATCGCAAATGCAGAACTTTCAGCACCCACCGAAATATCGGCTGCTGTGTGCGCCATTTCTGAAGCTTTCTCTACCGCCTGTCTGCTAATGCTTGCAATATGGCTAACACTTTCATTTGTCATGGAAAAATTGCTCTCAATGCTGCTGACCATCGTCCGCAAATTCGTTAACATCTCATTAAATGCAAGCGAGAGTGCCCGGATTTCATCGTCCCCTTCCGGCATCTCCACTTCCTTATCAATTTGTCCGGCAGCTGCTGCACGTGATGCTTTTTCAAGCCGGACAATCGGGTTCACAAAATAAGAGGCCGCAAAATAAGCAAGAATGCCTGACCATAGAATGCCCAGTGCAAGTGTTAAAAACGAAAAAAATGTTTCATTCATATATGTAAAATACAGAGGATACAAATAATAAATAAACAATGCACTGGTCGTATATGTAACAATCGCCAGCAATGTTACGAGTACAATCACTTTCTTACGGATACCAAATGAATAGGACGCTTTCTCTCTCATGCTTGCTTCTCTTCTTTCAGCCATTTCTCGATATAAAAGAGCAATTCATCGTATGTCTGACGGTAAATATTAATTGGACCGCCAAATGGGTCGATAACATCTCCTTCTTCGCCTTTTAACGTATAGGTTTTTTCTTTTAAATGAGGAAAGTGAATGTCAATCATCTGTTTGTGTGAATCCGTCATCGTCAAAATTACATCTGCCTGCTCCACCATCTCTTCTGTTAATTGCATAGAAAAATGTTCTAATTCAATTCCTTTTTCTGAAAGAACTGTTTTAGTTCCTATTGACGCTGAAACGCCTGGACTGGCAAATAATCCAGCCGACTGTATTTCCCAATCCGGTCTCTTCTTCTGCAAGATTGCTGCCGCCATTGGACTCCGGCACGTATTGCCTGTGCAAACAAACAAAATATTCATAAATTTCCACCTTTATCTGTACGTTTTCTTCTATTATAACGTTTCTATAAACAGGAAAATAGTCCTTTTCTTATTGAAAAGGACTATTCATAATGAAAGAAGCCATTTTATACCCAGGAATATTAGGACAAGGCCGCCTGCTGCTTCACCTGCTTTGCCGGCTGCCGTACCAATTCGACGGCTTAACAACAAACCTGTCAGTGTGAAAACAGCGGAAGACAGTCCGAAACAAGTGACTGCTTTCATATGATCCATCCCTATAACACCGAGTGATAACCCTGCAGAAAAACTGTCCATACTCACACCGAATGCAAAAAAGAACATCCCGATTCCGGCAGGCTTCTTTAAATTTGATTCATTTTTCCATATTGACAGCACCATTTGCAGCCCTGTCAGCAGTAAAATAACACCACCTGTTGAAATAAGTGCTTCACCAAACACACCGTGCAATTCTTTTCCTGCTGTTATGCTGATGAACGGCATGATGACATGCATCAAGCCAACCATTGTACTCATTAGAATCATATTCCATAAACCCATTCTCCGCATTCCAACCGCCAGTGCTGCCCCGAACGCATCTGCCGACAACGCCAGTGAAAGGATAATGATGTCCATGCTTATCTATATTCGGCTTGTCCCTTTTTATCCATAAAAAAAGCCGGTTGATCCGGGTGATCAATCGATTTCCTTTATCCACCGATGGCCAGCTGCTTTTTCTAGCCTATTCATAATCGCCGTACCAACCCCTTCTGATGGAAACGTTTCAGCTAAAATAACATCCAGCGGAGACGTATTAAACGAGCGCAACGCATCATATAAATGCTTTGCCACCGATTCAATGTCATGTCTGCACCCACATGAGATAATGCGATCAGCCACGTATAAATGCTTACTTTCTTCCGTTGCCAGAACACCAACCTTTTTCCCTTTGACTCGTAATTCATCAATTTGCTCTTGGATAAATGAACCCGTTCCTTCTATTAAATAAAGCGGAGCCTCAGGAGCATAATGGGTATATTTCATTCCTGGTGATTTCGGTGCTTCCTTTTCATTTTGAAGAGCGCTATCGATCCCTACTTTTCCGACAACTGCCTCGATGTTTGCTTGCGTGATCCCCCCTGGGCGTAAAATGATCGGATACGAACCGGTACAGTCCACGACTGTTGATTCTAAACCGACACCTGTATCACCGCCGTCCAGCACACCGGCAATTCGGCCGGAGAGATCATCCAATACATGCGCGGCCTTCGTTGGACTCGGTTTTCCCGATCGGTTTGCACTTGGCGCTGCTACCGGTACACCCGCTTCTTTAATAAGCGCAAGAGCAATCGGATGATCCGGCATGCGAATGGCGATCGTATGAAGACCTGCTGTTACGAGCTCTGAAAGCATGCCTTCTTGTTTCGGTACGATGATCGTCAAAGGACCTGGCCAAAAAGAATCCATCAACAATTGTGCATAGTCAGGTACAGATTGTGCCAGACGATTCACATCTTCACGATCGGCAATATGCACAATAAGCGGATTATCAGAAGGGCGGCCTTTCGCTTTAAAAATTTTTTGCACAGCTTTATCCATTTTTACTTGTCCCCCAAGACCATAAACCGTTTCAGTGGGAAAAGCGACCACTTCACCTTCGCGAATTAACTGAGCTGCTGCTTCTATTTGTGGATATTGTTGATGAGTTATACCACACTTATCCACAATCCAGTGTTTTGTCTCCATTTTCGTCACCTTTGTCTGTATATTTACAAAATCTTTACGTGTTCAATGATTTCTATGCATAAATCAACTTTTTTCTTTAGTTTTACACAATGTTACTAACATTCTGTGGATAACATTTATTATTTTGTGAATAACCCTGTGGATGGGTGTGGATATTATCAGAAAAATGCAGTTATTTCCTCAGTTGTCCCCATAAATCAACAAACGCCCATTTTAATTCTGTCTTTTCTTCTTTTTCTTCTGGAAAACAAAGTGCCGGATACAGTACACACCACCAATTGGCTCCTTTTCCATCGCCAATTGTGACAACAAGAGATTCATATGTTCCTGGCGGATAAAAGAAACGGCCATATTGTTTCACTGGAAAATCTTCTTGGCCAAATGTAACATGAACGTCCTGTTTTGCTCCCGCTGCCGCATTAGCCACTTTTTCAATTTCATCAAGATTCTCTTCCACGATAATCCGTGATTCTTCTGGCGAATCAGCCGTCCGTGCCCAGTTGTTTATTTCTTTGGCGATTGCTTGATGAACGGTTTCTTTACGTTCTTGTTCAGTGTCGCTATCGTTGTGTGCAATAACACGAATACGGATTGATTCATCTGGAATGCCTCCTGCCATTTGATCAGCTGGCGCAAAATACATCATAAAAGAAGCCGTTGCCGAAAGTCCATATAAATATAGAATCATTGTTAGTGTTTTCATTAATAATCCCCTCCCGGTAATCAGTATCACCGAGACCACAATTTCTTATACGTGCAAAAATACCATTCTATCTTTTCCATTAATATCGTTCAACGTTTTGATGAACCCTTGCGGAAATGCCTCTTGAAACAAGGCAGCAACAGCTTCGGTTTGTCCCGCACCCGTTTCCACGCCGGCAATCCCTCCTGCATTTAAAACAAAAGGCAGCTGCTGAGCAATTTTTCTGTATAAATCAAGTCCATCTTCTCCTCCGAAAAGTGCCATGTGCGGCTCGTGATCTACTACAACTGCAGATAGCGTCTCTCGCTCATGGTTAGGAATATATGGCGGATTTGATAATAATAGATCTACTTTTATATCATGTTGAATGAGCGGATTTAATAAATCGCCGTGTAAAAACTGAATAGTTGTACCTAGCTTATTTGCATTTTTTTCTGCTATTTTTAATGCTGCTTTCGATAAATCAACCGCATATACTTTTGCTTCAGGGCGCTCACATTTCATTGTAATGGCAATGGCCCCACTTCCCGTGCCTATATCAGCAATAACAGGCGACTTCATGTCCGTTATTTTTCCCAACGCGTAATAAACCAATTCTTCCGTCTCCGGACGCGGGATGAGCACATCACTGTTCACCGAAAAAACTCGGCCATAAAACTCTTCTATACCGGTCATGTGTTGAATCGGCACACCCTCTGCATGAAGATGGACAAGTTGTTCAAATTGGGTTGTTTGTTCGTCACTTAACCTGTCATGAAGACGGGCAAGCATTTGCGAGCGTTCAACTTGTAAGATATGCCTCATAATATATTCACCTGCGTTAGCGTCCCGTTCATGTTGTGTTAAATACGAAGAAGCCCAGTTAAGGGCTTCGTACATTTTTTTCGTCACAGATTAATCCTCCAAGTTTTCAAGACGGCTCGATTGATCTTCTACAATAAGTGCATCGATCACTTCCCCGACTTTCCCTTCCAATATTTGATCGAGCTTTTGGATTGTCAAGCCAATCCGATGATCCGTTACACGATTTTGTGGGAAATTGTATGTACGAATTCTTTCGGAACGATCACCTGTCCCAACCGCTGATTTACGTACAGCATCGTATTCTGCCTGCGCTTCTTTTTGAAACTTATCATATACACGAGCGCGTAGTACTTTCATTGCTTTTTCTTTGTTTTTAATTTGGGATTTTTCATCCTGGCACGATACGACCGTACCCGTTGGAATATGTGTTAAACGTACGGCAGACATCGTTGTATTCACGGACTGGCCGCCTGGGCCGCTTGATGCAAATGTATCCACCCGAATATCTTTATCATGTATGTCAATTTCTACTTCTTCCGTTTCCGGCAACACGGCTACCGTTGCTGTCGACGTATGAATGCGTCCGCCTGATTCTGTTTCTGGCACACGCTGCACACGATGTGCACCATTTTCATACTTCAGCTTTGAATACGCACCACGGCCATTAATCATAAAAATAATTTCTTTATAGCCGCCAAGTCCCGTCGCATGTGCTTCAATGATATCTGTTTTCCAATTATTTGCTTCTGCAAAACGCATATACATACGATACAAATCACCAGCAAATAATGCCGCTTCATCGCCACCTGCTGCTCCTCGAATTTCCATAATAACGTTTTTATCGTCATTCGGATCTTTCGGAATAAGCAAAATTTTCAATTGTCCTTCAAGATCAGTCAGTTGACCTTCTAGCTCATTCATCTCTTCCTTTACCATTTCACGCATATCCGCATCAAGCTTATCATCCAGCATCACCTTTGCATCAGCATACTGCGCTTTTACCTCTTTATATTCACGATATGCTTCTACCGTTTCTTGAATAGCAGACTGTTCTTTTGAATAATCGCGCAGTTTTTTCGGATCATTCACAACGTCCGGGTCACTTAACAACTCATTTAATTTATCATAACGATCTTCTACTGCCTGCAGTCGGTCAAACATATTCTTCACCTCGATTTTTTTATATTTAAAGCGGCGGTTTTTGATGGCATTTCCGACAGACAGGATAATATGAATCATTGCCGCCAATTTGAATTTGCTCACCTGTATACACCGGTTTCCCTGCTTCATCCACACGCAAATTCATCGTTGCTTTTCGCTCGCAAAACCAGCATATGGTCTTCATTTCCTCTACTTTATCCGCATAAATTAACATATATTTGCTGCCTTCAAACAATTCATTTTGAAAATCATTTTTCAAACCGAACCCCATAACCGGAATATTCAGTTCATCCACAATTTGTGCGAGCTGCAAAACATGTTCTTTTGATAAAAACTGAACTTCATCAATTAAAATACATGACGAATTTGATTTATTTGTACGTACATCCTCGAATATATTTGTTTCATTAAAAATAGGCAAAGCTTGACGACGCAGTCCAATTCGGCTTGAAATATAGCCAACTTCATCTCGTGTATCAAGACTCGACGTGAAAAGAAGCACTGATTTGTTCTGTTCTTCATAGTTATGTGCCACTTTTAATATTTCAATCGATTTGCCACTGTTCATTGCGCCATATTTAAAAAATAACTGGGCCATAATGGGTTAGGTCCTCCGTTTTTTTGTACAAAAAAAACAGGCAAGCAGCATAGCACTCCTCGCCCGTTTTTGTCTATCATTATCTTGCTTCATCTTTAAGGCCGTATTTTTTGTTGAAACGATCCACACGTCCGCCTGCGTCAGCAAATTTCTGACGTCCAGTATAGAATGGATGGCATTCAGAGCAAACCTCTACACGAATGTCTTCTTTTACAGAACCGGTTTCGAACTCGTTACCGCACGCACATTTAACTTTTGCTGTTTTGTAGTTAGGATGAATTCCTGCTTGCATGTTTTTTCTCTCCTTCCGCCCTGAGTCATTCCGAAACAGAGTATTATATGAATAAGCATAAAGTGATTTATGCTTTTCTTTCGTACACACTAAAACAGTATAGCAGGGTATTACTTATTTCGCAAATTATTTTCAAAGCATTTTTTTCGATGTGCCATTTTTCTTTATTTCAGCCAGCAGCTGGCTTATAAAGTCTCCATTGGTCTTCGTTTGACGTAAACGGCGAAGTATTTTTTCCGCAAGGTCAGGGGCGTCAGACATCGTTTTACGAATAGCCCAAACAATTTCAAGCTGTTCTTTGCCAATTAGAAGTTCTTCTTTTCGTGTACCTGAGCGGCGAATATCAATTGCCGGGAAAATACGCCGTTCAGCAAGCGAACGATCTAGATGAAGCTCCAAGTTACCTGTTCCTTTAAACTCTTCATAAATGACATCATCCATTCGCGAACCGGTATCGACAAGTGCCGTCGCAAGAATCGTTAAGCTGCCGCCTTCTTCAATGTTACGCGCTGCACCAAAGAAACGCTTTGGACGATGAAATGCAGCCGGATCAATCCCCCCAGAAAGTGTTCGTCCACTTGGCGGGATGACTAGATTATAAGCACGGGCGAGACGGGTGATCGAGTCCATTAGAATAACAACGTCGCGCTTATGTTCAACGAGCCGCATCGCCCGTTCAAGCACAAGTTCCGATACTTTAATATGGTTTTCAGGCACTTCATCAAATGTGGAACTGACGACTTCTGCCTGCACTGAACGTTCAATATCTGTTACTTCTTCCGGGCGCTCATCAATTAACAGAACAATTAATTCTGTCTCCGGATGATTTTTCGAAATTGAATTGGCAATTTCTTTTAACAGCATTGTTTTCCCTGCTTTTGGTGGTGCCACAATCAATCCACGTTGACCGAAGCCCACTGGTGAAACGAGATCCATAATACGTGTCGACACATATTTTGATTCTGTCTCAAGCATTATTTGACGTTCAGGATATAGCGGTGTTAATGCAGGAAAATGAACGCGTTCTTTCGCAGACTCCGGATCATCACCGTTGACAGCTTCTACATGCAAAAGACCGTAATACCGTTCATTTTCTTTTGGCGGGCGCACTTTCCCCGATACTTTATCACCATTACGCAAATCAAAGCGGCGAATTTGCGATGCGGAAATGTAAATGTCTTCAGAACTGGCTGAGTAGTTAATCGGGCGAAGAAAGCCAAAGCCTTCTGATTGAATAATTTCAAGAACGCCTTCCATAAAGAAGAAACCCTGCTGTTCAGCTCGTGCTTTTAAAATTGCAAACACAAGTTCTTTTTTAGTCATTTTGCTATAGTATGCTATTTTATATGTTTTAGCCAGTTCATATAATTCTTTTAGTTTTAAATTTTCAAGATGATTAATTGTTAATTCTTCCATTAGGGCACCACACTTTATTAGATTGATTTTTAGGAGGAAGGGACTGCTCGTTGTTCGTAGTCGTGAAGCATTTGTTTAGTGGTTTGTTTAGATTAAACAAAACAGCGGAGAACCGGACCCGGTTGCACCGCTGTTGGTTAAAAGAAGAAACGACTTCTTATCATTTAAAAACAAGATTCGGTTTTTTAGTTAAGCTATGACGGCCGTCAATAAAACGGACTGTTCCCGATTTTGCACGCATAACAACTGATTGTGTTTCAGCATATGCGCCTTTAAATTGAACACCGCGTAAAAGCTCACCATCTGTTACACCAGTCGCTGCAAAAATAGCGTCATCACCACGGACCAGGTCTTCCATGCGAAGCACTTTGTTCACATCAATACCCATTCTTTTGCATCGCTCCAGCTCTGCATCATTTTGCGGTAATAAACGGCCTTGAATTTCACCGCCAAGCGCTTTTAATGCAACCGCTGAAATAACGCCTTCTGGTGCACTACCCGAGCCAAACAAAATATCAACACCCGTTAGATCAAACGCTGTATTAATTGCACCTGCGACATCACCATCATTAATGAGTTTAATACGTGCGCCAGCTTCACGGAGTTCTTCAATTATTGTAACATATTTAGAGAAGATGCTCGGAATTATTATGAGCTTTTTATTTCTTCAAACTCTTCTTTTGACATTTCTTCACGCCATATATTGGCACCTAGAGCTGTCAGCTTTTCTGTTAACCCGCTATAGCCCCGATCAATATGTTCAAGACCAGTCACTTCCGTTATCCCATCAGCCATAAGTCCAGCAAGAACGAGTGCAGCTCCTGCCCGCAGATCGCTCGCTTTCACGTTAGCTCCCTGCAGCTGAACCGGACCATTTATAATAGCAGATCGGCCTTCCGTTTTCACATTGGCTCCCATCCGCCGCAGCTCATCAATATGTTTAAATCGAGCGGGATAAATCGTATCGGTAATAATAGCCGAACCTGATGCTTTCGACAAAAGTGTCGTGAATGGCTGCTGTAAATCTGTCGGAAATCCCGGGTAAACAAGCGTTTTAATATCAACTGTTTTCAGCTCATCCGCTTTCCCAACAAAAATGCGGTCCTCACCAATTTCAATGGGTACATTCATTTCACGTAGTTTCGCCGTTAATGACTCCATATGGAGCGGGATGACATTATCGATAACGACTCCTTCGCCTACAGCTGCAGCCATAATCATAAATGTTCCTGCTTCAATACGATCTGGAATAATCGTATGGCGGCATCCATGAAGATGCTTTACACCATCAATGCGAATGATATCGGTCCCTGCGCCTTTAATCTTAGCACCCATATTAGACAATAATGTGGCTACATCAATAATTTCTGGCTCCTTGGCTGCATTTTCAATAATCGTCTGCCCTTTAGCCCGAACTGCCGCCAGCATAATATTAATGGTTGCCCCTACACTGACAACGTCTAAATAAATGCGGGCCCCCCGAAGTTCCTTCGCACGTAAATAAATCGCACCTTGTTCATTCGTCACTTCCGCACCCAGCGCTTCAAATCCTTTAATATGCTGATCAATCGGACGGGGACCTAAATGACAGCCGCCCGGAAGACCGACAACCGCTTTATTAAAACGACCAAGCATCGCACCCATTAAATAATAAGAGGCACGCAGTTTTTTCACTTTTCCGTTTGGAAGCGGCATTGCTGTCATCTTTGTTGGGTCAATCTTCATCACACCATCTTCAAACGTCACATCGCCGCCGGTTTCTTCGAGCAATCCTTTTAACATGTGAATATCTGAAATATTCGGCAATCCTTCAATCGTAATTGGCGACTCCGCTAAAATAGCAGCCGGTACAAGGGCGACGGCGCTATTTTTCGCGCCGTCTACTTTAACCGTTCCTTTTAAAGAGTATCCACCTTTAACTTTTAATTTTTCCATTTTGTACTCCCTTCTTCCTGTATAAACGGAAAGCGGGAAAGCTTTCTTGATACTCCTAGTTTAACCCATATAAATTCGTCTCATGTATACTATTATTTTGCTTGGCGTTTTTCCCAATCAGCCAGAAACCCTTCAATTCCTTTATCTGTCAATGGATGTTGGAATAATTGCTGAAGCAGCTTAAATGGTGCCGTTACAAAGTGAGAACCTTTAAGTGCAGCAGATGTTACGTGCTGGGAATGACGAGCAGATGCTGCAATAATTTCTGCGTCAATATCATGAATTGCGAAAATGTCGGCAATTGCTTCAATTAAATCAAGTCCATTTTGTCCGATATCATCAAGACGGCCAAGGAATGGGGATACATATGTTGCACCTGCACGAGCTGCCATTAATGCCTGGTTTGCACTGAAAATAAGTGTTACGTTCGTTTTAATACCTTCCTTTGAAAACACTGCGACAGCTTTCAAGCCATCCGGTGTCATTGGTACTTTTACGATAACGTTTGGTGCAATTTTCGCCAATTCACGGCCTTCTTTAATCATGCCTTCTGCGTCAAGTGCAATTACTTCCGCGCTTACAGGACCGCTGACGATTTCCGTAATTTCTTTAATCCGGTCGTGGAAAGAAACATTTTCTTTCGCTACGATAGATGGATTTGTTGTTACACCTGATAAAATACCCCATGAGTGGGCTTCGCGAATCTCGTCTACATTTGCTGTGTCAATAAAGAATTTCATTATATTTTCCTCTTTTCATGTTGTTAGTATTATACACGCAACAACCGCCTTTTCTATCAAAAGAGGCGGTTACTATGTATATTTTAATTATGCCGCAAAAGAAAATTAATACGCCTGCCCTGTAGAACCAAATTCACGCATTTTACCTTTTACTGTCTCTTTAATTGCATCACGTGCAGGTCCGAGATATTTACGCGGATCATATTCATCCGGTTTTGCCGCAAGAGTTTCACGAATTGCCTTCGCAGATGAAATTTGATTTTCTGTATTTACATTAATTTTTGCTGTACCGAGAGAAATGGAACGTTCTATATCTTTTGTTGGAATTCCTGTACCACCATGAAGAACGAGCGGAACACCGGTTAATTCCATTACTTCCTTCATACGGTCGAAACCTAAGTTTGGTTCACCTTTGTAAGGGCCATGAACGGATCCAAGGGCTGGAGCGAAGCAATCAACGCCTGTTTCACGAACAAGTTGATCGCACTCAGATGGAATGGCATACATTGCATCTGCATCATCAACAACAAGATCATCTTCTTGACCACCAATACGGCCCAATTCTGCTTCAACAGAAACACCATGGATATGGGCAAGCTCTACTACTTTCTTTGTTAAAGCAATATTTTCTTCAAGCGGATGATGGGAACCATCGATCATAACAGATGTAAAACCTGCTTGAATTGCTTTTGCACAGCTTTCGTAGCTCGAACCATGATCAAGGTGAATCGCTACCGGAACGGTCACGCCGTATTCTTCAATCAATTCTTTTACCATTACCACGATTAATTTAAAACCGCCCATGTAACGTGCTGCGCCTTCAGATACACCAAGAATAACAGGCGACTTTTCTTCTTCGGCTGCCTGCAAAATCGCTTGAGTAAACTCAAGGTTGTTCAAGTTGAATTGTCCCACAGCATACTTTTTCTCTTTCGCTGTGTTTAACATTTCAGTCATGGAGACTAACGGCATTACTTATCCTCCTCTTAAGGGCATTAATCGCTTCATGAAAAAACCACATTAACATCATACCAAATTCAGCTTTTTATTACCATCAGAAAGTGCAGGAGTCCTTTAATCGATTAGATTCTCTTTGACTGTTTTGCGAATATCATCAATATCAAATGGTTTTGGCACATGCATGATTGCACCGATATTTTTTGCTTCCTGAATCATATCAAGTTCGCCATAAGCTGTCATAATAATTGCACGGATATTAGGGTTATCCACTTTCATTTGTTTTAAAATTTCAATTCCGTCCATGCCGGGAATTTTCATATCAAGCAACACCAGATTTGGATTGTGTTCTTTTGCCAATTTTACTGCCTCTGGCCCGTTTGCAGCCTGTAATGTATTATATCCTTCTTTTTTTAATACTTCATTTAATAAAATTCGGATGCCATATTGGTCATCCACAATTAAAATATTTGCTGTCACTTTATTTTCCCCCTGTAAGTTTGCCTTCCGTTCTTTCATACATTTTACATATATTCTCCATGTCTCTTCAAATTCCTTCCTGCTTTCTACTTCCTTCATTTTGTTGTAAATACTATACTGGAGAAAAAGGAATGAGTGATACGATTGTCAAAAATGTTTACTACACAGCTGATCGGTTTATTGAAACGAATTAGTGAAAAAGAAGAATTCCCCATTGAAGATGCAGGGCGTTTACTTGCTCAAAGCTTAATCAGCGAAGGAACGATTTACATAAAAGGCTTCGGTGAAATGGCCGTCATTGAAAAAGAAGCGATCGATGGTGTTGAACCGTTAAGTCGTATTCAATGCTTGGAACCCTCCGCCCAATTGTCAGAAGCAGACCGTGTATTGATCGCTTCACGATTTACGGATGACACGGAAGCGATAGAACTGGCAAAAAAATTGTCTGCTGACGGGATTCCTTTTGCAGCCATTGCTTCAAAACGGGATAATTCTGGCATCGAGGCATTAGCGGATGCATTTATTGATATTCGGCTGACAAAAGGACTTTTGCCTAATGATGATGGCGGCCGAACTGGTTTTCCCTCTTCCATCGCCGGATTATACACCTATTTTTTATTAAAGATGACGATCGAAGAGATTATAAGCGAATATGAGTAATATTGAAGCGCTGAAAGACCGCTTCTTCCATTTATCAAAAAAAATCCCGCCAGACAATTTACCTGGCAGGTTTTTTTGATAAGTGGACTATGCTAACAAGGCACAGCCTAAATGCCATGATCTCAGCCTTTGGATTTTTTATTGGTTTCCAATTGCGGCTTTAATAAATTGCTTGAACAATGGCTGTGGACGTGTTGGACGAGATTTAAATTCCGGATGAAACTGTGCTGCAACGAACCACGGGTGCTCTGCCAGTTCAATGATTTCAACGAGACGTCCATCTGGGCTTGTTCCGGAGAAGATAAAACCTTTTTTCTCCATTTTCTCACGGAATTCATTATTGAATTCGTAACGGTGACGGTGGCGCTCGTAAACGATTTCTTCATTATTATATGCTTCATATGCACGTGTACCTTTCTGTAATTTGCATGCATATAAACCAAGACGAAGTGTACCGCCAAGATCCTCAATATCTTTTTGCTCAGGCAAAAGATCGATAATTGGATACGGTGTATCAGGACGGATTTCCGCTGAGTGCGCACCCTCTAATTCCAATACGTTCCGCGCGTATTCAATTGATGCAAGCTGCATACCTAGGCAAATTCCAAAAAACGGCACATTATTTTCACGCGCATATTTAATCGCGTGCAGTTTTCCATCAATACCACGATCGCCAAAGCCTCCGGGTACAAGAATGCCCTCTGCATCTTTTAAACGCTCTGCTACATTATCTTCTGTAATTTCAGCTGAATTCACCCAATCAATTTCCACATCCGCATCAAACTGATAGCCGGCATGCTTTAAAGACTCCGCAACGGAAATATAGGCATCCTGCAGTTCTACATACTTTCCGACGAGAGCAATCCGCGTCTTATTCGACAAGTTGCGTACTTTATGAACGAGTGCATTCCACTCTGTCATATCTGCATCATGGCACTGTACTTTCAACAGACGGCAAACGAGGTCGTCCATTTTTTGACTTTGCAGCGTAATTGGCACCGCGTAAAGTGTATCTGCATCTGGACATTCAATAACCGCTTCTTTTGCAATATCGCAGAACAAAGCAAGTTTGTCTTTCATATCCTGTGAAATCGGCATCTCGGTTCGGACAACGATGATGTTTGGCTGAATCCCAAGACTGCGCAGCTCTTTCACGCTATGTTGTGTCGGCTTCGTTTTCATTTCACCGGCTGCTTTTAAATACGGGATCAGCGTACAGTGAATGTACAGCACGTTATCCTGACCAACATCACTTTTAATTTGGCGAATGGCTTCAAGGAATGGAAGTGATTCAATATCACCGACCGTGCCGCCAATTTCTGTAATAACAACGTCTGCACCTGATTCTTTCCCTGCACGGAAAACACGCTCTTTAATTTCATTCGTAATATGCGGAATTACCTGCACTGTGCCGCCCAAATATTCACCGCGGCGTTCTTTTCGAATGACAGATGAGTATACTTTACCTGTTGTTATATTGCTTAATTTCGTCAAATTAATATCGATGAAACGCTCGTAGTGACCAAGATCAAGGTCTGTTTCCGCACCGTCATCGGTAACGAATACTTCACCATGCTGATATGGACTCATTGTGCCCGGATCAACGTTAATGTATGGATCAAACTTTTGAATAAATACTTTTAAACCGCGGTTTTTAAGTAAACGTCCGAGTGATGCTGCTGTAATTCCTTTTCCCAGTGATGAGACAACTCCACCTGTCACGAAAATATATTTTGTCAAAGTGAAAATATCCTCCTTCAGTACTTGTGTTTTATCATAAAGTGAAACTTCATTCAGTGGGGGTTTAGGCCCATAGGATGTGGGTCATGCAGACATTGTCACAGGACGTGACGGTTTTAGTCTCCCCCATTGAATAAAGAGGAACTCAGGTAAAGAGCGCCACGTTCTCGAGGCAATACCTGAGTGACCCGGCTCAGCCTGGCCCGAACCAATCGGGCTTTTACGGGCAGTTGATCCCAAACGAAGCCTTCTTTTCTTTCAGATGTCTTGAAGTGGGGGTCTTACTGCCCGTTAATGCGGGATAAAAATACAAAAAACGCTCCGCTTACTTCTCAGTAAGAGGAGCGTTATAGACTAAAATCATTCGTCTCATAAAAGAGCCCAAATAAAATACTACAATTCGGCGATGAAATAGTCAAGCCAAGATTAAAAGTTATTTACCATCGAAATCGTACTCGTCTTCAGCGCCTTCTTCTTCTTCAAATTCATCGTCATCATCGTCGTCAAGGTCTGGTACCACTTCAAGGACAATGTCTTCTTCATCATCGTCATCAAGGTCTTCATCCAAATCTGTCTCTTCAACATCAATGTCTTCTTCTATATCAATGTCTTCATCCACTTCATCAAAATCTTCATCATCGAAGTCCTCGATTTCATCATCTTCAATCAGTTCTTCTTCAAAATCTTCTACTACTGCTTTTTTCGCCTTTTTCTTACGCGTTTTCACAGGTGCATTCGTCGTTTCTTCTTCCAGTTTTTCAACCGGGTACCACGCACGAAGACCCCAGCGATTTTCACCTAATGATAAAAAACTTCCATCCACATTTAAATCTGTATAAAATTGAACCATACGCGATTTTACTTCAGCATCTGAAATGTTAAGATGCTTTTGAATTTTCGACAACAATTCTTTAAATGTTAGCGGCTCCCGCTTGTCAATAAGAATTGAATATGCCAATTCAAGGAATGACATTTCTTTTATTTCTTCATTGGTATATTTTTGCAAACTCACCATTCGCACTTCCCTTCTCTATTTGCACGCCCAAAAAGAGCAAAAACGTTTTTGGCATATTCCCCATTATAAACAAAAAATATGGCTGCACGCCATATTTATGTGATGATTTCTGCTTTTTTTGGAGCTGAATCTGCTGAATGATCCATGCAGCGATCCAGTTTATGCTTTTTTGAACGTTTACGACACGCTCTATATGCTTTATAAAAGAAAAAAATAGAGATGAGAAGGAAAGGAACTGCTCCAATTTGTTTTAGATAAAGCCAGTATGTACTAATAACTATAGCAAGCAGTACTGCACATTGAATAACATGTCTCAATCCTTCACATCCCTTTAATCGACATTTTCTTTCATTTTACTCCTTTAATATATTACATAGATCTCATAATTGTAAATTTTCTTATAAGTATTCCCTTTCCATGTAAATTATAAGCTTATTTTTCAAAAAGATTCTTTGGTAGGTGCCTTCCGACTTTGTAACTATTTTCTGAGGAGTTCGTTTCATCATGGCTATGCCGGGTAGACAACTATAGAGCACAATGAAATTTAACTTCTAGGGGGAATAAATTATCATGGAAAATAAAACATTTATTGGTGTATATCATAGTGAATCAGAAGTGATCGCAGAAATCAACAATTTGAAAACACAAGGCTTTACAGAAAACGACATTTATGTCATTGCAAAAGACAAAGATGATATTTCAATGGTTCGCGGACGTACAAATGCAGACGTGCAAACAACAGAAGGATCATGGATGGATCGTTTTATGGCGTTCATGTCAGGTGAAGAACCGGTACGCAGTGCTTTTCGTCACATGGGTTTATCGGACGCTGAGGCAGACCGCTACTATACAGAAGTGGAAAACGGCGGCATTCTTTTATATGTAGACCGTGATTACGGTGACCTTTATGATGAAGACCATACAGCAGCAACCGTTGATCCCACTCTTCGCGGCAATCTATTTGTAGCAGATGATCGTCGTTTTGATGATAACCATGACCATGCTATTCAAGAAGAAGAAACTCTTCAGCTGCATGAAGAGCGTCTAAATGTAAATAAAGAACGGGTGCAAACAGGTGAAGTGCATGTAGAGAAAGAAGTGATTCAAGAAGAACAAGTAATTGATGTACCTGTTCAGCGCGAAGAAGTATTTGTAGAGCGCCGTCCAGTAGCGGAGAACGATTTAACAAGAACAGACGATGATTTAACAGCGTTTGATGACCGTGACGCATTCGAAGATGATGGTGAAACGATCCGTGTGCCTATTACAGAGGAACGCGTAGAAGTAACGAAAAAGCCGGTCGTGACAGAGGAAATTGTTATCGGTAAACGGAAAGTACAAGATACCGAAACGGTGCGTGACACTGTCAGACGCGAGGAAGCACATGTAAATGAAGATAGAACGAAACGCACAGACCGTGATTTACTTTAAATAAGATGAAACTTCTTCAAGTAAAGAGCACCGTGTCCTGCGGCAATACTTGAGTGACCAGGCTCAGCCTGGCCCGAACCAACGGGGCCCTTACTGCCCGTTAATCGGCGATAAATAAAAAAAGCCCGCTCTTGTAATAAGATGATATTATCCCCTTTAGGTAGACAGTGTAAAAAGACCATGTTAATCATGGAATGTTACACTGCTACTTGGAGGGGATTTTATTATGGCTATAAAAGGACAAAAGTTTACGAAGTATTCAGAGGAA